>NZ_BOLT01000008.1:0-89159 GCF_016861805.1 Lacticaseibacillus sp. 53-4 | reverse complement strand
ATCAAGAACACTGCCTATGGTTATAAAAACTGGGATAACTTTATCAACCGTATTTTCCTTGAGCGTGTCTGGTTTAACCCCAAAGCCCACAACCTGGCGGCTTAAAAAAAGAGTACCTAGACCAATTAAGGTCTAGATACTCTCATAAATTATGTTCAACTTCACTTGACGAAGAGCCCTTTTATGAAGCTTGCTCTTCGTCATCAAATGTAATCTGGATCGATTTGGTGAGGAGGTCAGCATAACTGTACGAAACGCGCTCAAACGAGTTTTCCTTCTGGTCTAGGGCGACCACGAAAACTGCCGGATAAGTTTCCTTCAGCGTGCCTTTGCGGCGGATCACTTTTTTGCGACCCGCTTGTGCGACAACGGTCAAATTCTCCCCGATTTTTGCGTCGAGTTGCTGCTTGATGCTTGCTAATGTAATTGGCATGCACTTCACCCCTTAGTGAACATTCTAGCAGATTTGCAAGAAATTTGCAATTATACCATTACAAAAGGGTGTACACAAGCGAGAATCATTGAAAACCGCGCAAATTTTCCCGATTAGGTCAAGCTTACAGCCCGTTCGCCTTTAGCGCTTCCGCCAAGGCCGCAAATTGCGGGATGCTGAGGGTTTCGGCCCGGGCACTCGGTGCCACGCCAACCGCAGCGAGCGTGGCCGTCAGCTTGGCCTTCACCGCCTCGTCCTTGCCAAATAAATTGGTGAGGTTGTTCCACAGCGTCTTACGCCGCGCGGCAAAGCTGCCTCGGACCAGCCGGTCAAACGCCGCCTGGTCCGATATCTTGGCCAAGGGCGCCGACCGCTTCGTCAAGTTGACGATGGCCGAATCCACGTTGGGTGCCGGCACAAAAGCGGTACGGCTGACCGTGAACGCCACCTCAATGGCCATGCGCTGCTGCACGCCGATGGTGAGACTGCCGTAATCCTTGCTGCCGGGAGCGGCGGTTAAGCGGTCCGCGACCTCTTTTTGCATCATGACGGTGATGTCGTCAAAGGCCACCGGGGCCTCGATCAGGTGCATCAAGATCGGCGTCGTAATGTAATACGGCAAATTGGCGACGACCTTCAGCTGGTGCTGGCCGTCGAAGTGCTCGGCGATCAGGGCTGGCAGGTCAGCCTTCAGCACGTCCGCCTCAACCACCGCGACATTCGGGTATGGCGCCATGGTTTCCGCCAGTACCGGCAACAGCCTTGGATCGATTTCAAGGGTCAGCACCTGGTGGGCGCTTTCCGCCAAAAACTCCGTCAAGGCGCCAATCCCTGGACCGATTTCGATCACGTCGTCGGCTGCGCTCACGCCGCCGGCAGCAACGATGCGCTGCAGCACCTTGGGGTTGGTCAGAAAGTTCTGGCCGAGGCGCTTCTTAAACCGAAACCCGTGGCGCTGCAAAATTTCCTTGGTGCGGCTGGGTGATGCAATGTACTCGTGTTCAGGCATGCGGCTCCTCCTTGTTCAACTGCTTCAGCGCCGCCGCAAAGGCGTCTTCGCTGATCTCAAACAGCGCCAGGCGCTTTTGCAGCTGTTTGCCGTTGGTGTACCCAATGTGCAGCAAGTCCCCCAGCCGCTCTCGGCGCGCCCGGGCGTTCGGCCCGCCGAGCAGCCCGGCCTCAAGCAACACCGCGCGCGGGATGAGCGGCGTGGCGTCAGGTTGCTCCGTCACCAGATGGGCCAGGGCCTCCTTCAGCGCCGCGGGACTGGCGTGTTCCACGCCCAGCGACCCCTTGTGGTCAGGCACCGCCTCTTTGACCGGCAAAAAGGCGTGGGTCACGCCTGGCACCGCCGCGCTGATGGTTTTGCGGATCTTCTCACCCGGGAAGTCCGGATCGGTCAGCACAATGACGCCGCGCGTCGCCTGCGCCTTTTTGATCAGGTCCAAGGTGGCCTGATCGATGGCGCTGCCGCGCGTTTCAATGGTGTCGATGGAGCCGAACGCCTCAGTCAGGCGCTTGGTGTCGTCGCGGCCCTCGACCACGATGATTTGCTTAAAAGCCGTCATTCTGTCTCCTTCAAGCCGAAAATCCGGTGGGCGTTGGTCCACGTCAACGCAGCGATGTGTTCCGGTGTGTCCTCGCGGTACTTGGCCTCGGCCTCGACCACGTAACGGGTGTAGGCCGGCTGATTCTGGCGGCCGCGGTACGGCGTCGGCGTCAGGTACGGCGCGTCCGTTTCCGCCAGCAGCCGGTCTGCCGGCACCACCTTGACACTTGCGTGCTCCAGCGGGGCATTTTTGAAGCTGATGATCCCGGAGTACGAAATATACATGCCGAGGTCCAGAAACTTCCTGGCCCACTCAGCATCCCCGGTAAAGCTGTGCATGATGCCGCCAAAGTCGCCAACATGGGCGTCCTTAAGGATCGGATAGCTGTCCTCAAACGCGTCGCGCGAGTGAATCGAGACCGGTAGATGCAGCTCGCGGGCAATCGCCAGCTGACGGCGAAACACGCGGCGCTGGATCTCCCGCGGGCTGTTGTCCCAGTGATAGTCCAGGCCAATTTCGCCCAGCGCAATCGTCTTAGGCGCTGCGAGCTGTTCTTCCAGCAGGGTTTCGGCTGCCTGGTCATAATCCTTGCTGTCGTCTGGATGCCAGCCGACGATGGCGTAAAGATTGGCGAACTGCTGGGAAAGGCGCATGGCCCCCGCGTTCAGCTCGGCATTCGAGCCCACAATGGCCATTTTCGCAACGCCGAGCTGTTTAGCCGCTTCGACGTACTCGGCCTCCTTGCCGGCGTATGGCGTATCGTTCAGGTGGGTATGGGTATCAAAAATTTTCATAGTTGCTCCTTAGATGTCGCAATTCATTATACGCAGGGCAGCGAATTTCCACAAACCGCGGGCCAAATTTTTTGTGGCAGCGGCGCCCAGCTAGCGTACACTAAATGTAATCTTGTCCTGGGAGGAATCAATATGTCTGTCAAACTGACCGCGGGCCAATTCGCCCACCTCACGGCTTTGTCCAACCACCAGCAGGTGCTCACCGCCACCACCGACCACACCGAGGTCCTCGGCCGGCTGATGACCTACGATGCGCCAGCGGATGCAGCCGGGCTGCCCGGCCTGCAAGCCGACCTCAGTGCGCTGCGCATCGCCGAAACCGGCGGCGACGGCGTGCTGCTGCACCTCACTTACTTGGCCGATGCCGATGAGGTGATCAACGACCGCAAAAAGGCCCTGGTGGAGCGCGTGGGCGCCGAGGCCAAGGCCAATCACCTGGCTTTTGTGCTGGCGCTGGCCACCCCCGAAGCGGCAGGCACGGTGCCAGAGGAAATCATCGCGATGACCCGCGAGTTCAGCGATCCGCGCTACGGTGCCACGGTGTTGGCAGTGCCAGCGCCGGTGCCGCTCAGCCACGTTGACGGCTTCGTGAAAACACCGGCTACACCAGACTACGACCGCACCCAGGCAGCCTCATTGTTCAAGCAGCAAAGTGATGCGACCGACCTGCCGCTGGCGTTCTACGCAGCTGGGCTCACTGCGGCCGAGCTGGAAGCGCAGTTGAACTTCGCCCATGACAGCGGCGAAGAAGTCAACGGCCTGCTCGCCTCGTCCAAAGTGCTGACCGCGTTGGCCAAGCCGCTGGCCAAAACGGCCACGCCTTGGCAGGCCAAGGTCGAAGTCGAAGCTTAATCGCTTTACCCCCAGGGGCGCCCAGCAGCGCCTCTTTTTTGCGGTCAACCACGAAAAAACGCCGCCCGGCAGGCGACGTATCCGGCGGCCAGATCAGCTGATCAGGCTGCCATTTTCGATGGCTGAATCCACTTGAAGCAAGGTGACCTTGCCGTTGTTGTCTTCAGACGACAGCAGCATGCCTTCACTCATTTCCCCCTTCAGCTTGCGCGGCTTCAGGTTGACGACCGCCAGCACCTTCTTGCCCACCAGCTGCTTGAAATCAGGGTAGTACTCGGCGATCCCGGACAGGATCTGCCGCGTGCCTTCATCCCCGGCATCCAGCGTGAACTTGAGCAGTTTGTCGGCGTTTTTGACCTTTTCGACGTTCAGGATCTCGGCGACGCGAATCTCGGACTTGTCGAACTGCTTCCATTCGATTTCGCCCTTGCGCGTCTTTTCGTCGACTGTCGCGGCCTTCTTTGGCGGCTGCATCTGGGACTTGATGTACGCGACTTCTTCCTCGGCGTCCAGCCGCGGGAAGATTGGCGTGCCCTGTTCAACGACCTTATTGCCGGCCGGCAGGTGGCCCCATTCGAGGGTCTCCTGCTCATCAATGGCCGGATCCAGGCCGAGCTGCTCGAACATTTGCTTGGGTGCGTGGGTCATCACGGGCTGGATCAGCAGCGCGATGAGGCGTAGGCTTTCGGCCAGGTGCCCCATGACGGAATCAAGCTGCTTCTTGGTTTCCGGCGTCTTGGCCAGGTTCCATGGCTCGGTTTCGTCGATGTACTTGTTCGCGCGGGCCACCAGCTTCCAGGCCGCGTCCAAGGCGTCAGAGAACTGCAAGTTGTCCATCAAGTCGCCGTACTTGGCGATGGCGTCCTTCGCCACCTGCTCCAAATCAGCGTCGAACTTGGTCGGCTCAGTTTGGGCCAGATCCGGCAGCACACCACCGTCGTACTTGTTGATCATGGCCACCGTCCGGTTGAGCAGGTTGCCCAAGTCGTTGGCCAGGTCAAAGTTGATCCGGTCGATAAAATCTTCAGGCGTGAAAATGCCGTCGTTGCCAAACGGAATGGCGCGCATCAGGTAGTAACGCAAGGCGTCGAGTCCATAACGCTTGACGATCATCTCCGGGTAAATGGCATTGCCCTTCGACTTGCTCATCTTACCGTCTTTCATCACCAGCCAGCCGTGACCGTAAATCTTTTTCGGCAGCGGCAGGTCCAGGGCAAAGAGGATGATTGGCCAGTAAATGGTGTGGAACCGGACGATTTCCTTGCCGATCAGCTGCACATCGGCCGGCCAGTACTTGTCGAACAGATCCTGGTTAGCCGACCCGTAGCCCAGCGCGGTGATGTAGTTGAGCAGCGCATCAACCCACACGTAAACCACGTGCTTGGGGTCACTCGGGATCGGCACGCCCCAGTTGAAGCTGGTACGGCTCATCGCGAGGTCTTCCAGGCCCGGCTTGATGAAGTTGTTGATCATTTCCGTCTTGCGGCTGGTCGGCTGGATGAAGTCGGGATGCTCGTCGTAATACTTCAGCAGGCGATCCGTGTACTTGCTCATCTTGAAGAAGTAGCTCGGCTCGTGCACCAGCTTGACCTCGTGGCCGGACGGGGCCTTGCCGCCGATGACGTTGCCGTCCTTGTCGCGGTAGACTTCGGCCAGCTGCGATTCAGTGAAGTACTCCTCGTCTTCGACCGAGTACCAGCCGGTGTACTCACCCAGGTAGACGTCGCCTTGTTTGATCAGGCGCTCAACGATTTTTTGAACCGCCGCCACGTGTTCCTTGTCGGTGGTCCGAATGAACTTGTCATTGGTGATCTCGAGCATTTTCCACAGCTGCTTGATCTGCGCCGCCATACCGTCGACGTAAGCTTGCGGGGTGATGCCCAGCGCGTCGGCCTTTTGTTCGATTTTCAGCCCGTGCTCATCGGTGCCGGTCAGGAAAAAGACATCGTAGCCGGTCAGACGCTTGTAGCGCGCCAGCACGTCGGCCGCGATGGTCGTGTACGCGTTGCCGATGTGAAGCTTACCAGATGGATAGTAAATCGGCGTGGTCACATAAAAAGTGGGTTTTGACATTGAAAGAGCCTCCTGAAAAAGTCACCCGGCGAAATGGCGCCGGATGCTCGTATGCCTTCAAGTATAGCATTTAGGCCAAAAGGCCGTTAGAACAAATCCAGCTGCTGGGGTCCCAGGCCCTGATAATGCAGCCCCAGCAGCTTAATGAACTGCTGCGCGTTGGGCGAGGCGTCATGGTGACCGTTGTTGTTGAAAATCACAATCACCTGCTTGGACTGCTTGGCCAACTGCTTGGCGATTTGGCCCAGCGCCTGCAGCTCCTCTTGAGTGTACCGGTAGTTAGTGCGCTCGCTGCGCCACTTGGCCCCACCGCGCTGCCAGCCGGCCACGTTGCGTCCGTGCAGCCGCATGATCGACAGTTCTGAGTTGGTCGCCGCTGCCACCAGCGGCACGCTGCCGGCTGGCGTTTGCGGCTCATCGACCACCACGTGGATCAGGTTTAATTCGCGCATCAAAGCCAGCGTCTGGTCCCGATACTCCGGCAAATACCAGCCGGCGTTGCGAAACTCCAGCGCGACCGGCAGCTCGGGGTACAGCGTGCGAATCCGATTGAGCACCCGGATGTTGGCAGCACTGACGCCAAAATAAGGCGGCAGCTGAAACAGCACCGCCGCCAGTTGGCCGGTCGCTTGCATCGGCGCCAGCGCCCGTTTTAGCCCGGTGAACTCAGCCCCAGCGTCATAGGGATCTTCGACTTTGTGAGCGGACATCGCCGCCGTCGCCTTGACCACAAACTGAAAACTGCTTGGCACCTGCTGCAGCCAGTGACTCACGACCTGGTCGCTTGGCACCTGGTAGTACGTGGTGTCCAGCTCCACCACCGGAAACGTGGTCGCCAGATCCGCCAGGCTGCTAGTGCGGCCGCTCGCCAAGTCTGGGTGATCCGCTACCGCGGTGAGCCCGACGTTAATCATCACTGACTGCCTTCAGGCCCAGGAACCGCTCGCCTTCAAAATCTGAGCGCAGCGTCGTCACGCTGCTGCCTGCCTCAAAGTACGGCAGCATCGCGCCCAGATCCGGGACCAATCCCAGGTTATCCGAGGCGGTGAGCCATGCCGGATCCATGGCCGCCACAATGCCCTCGCGCGTCTGCATCGGCAGCGTCAGTTCCTGGCTGGTTTCCGCCTTGAACAAAAACAGGTCGCCTAACAGCGCGCCGTCGACGTACCAATGCACCAGTCCGCAGGCTTTAAACACATCAGACGGCAAGACCAGCCCACATTCTTCGTGAAACTCGCGGGCCATGCCTTCGCGCGGCGTTTCGCCGGGCTCTACCTTGCCGCCCAGCCCGTTCCACAGGCCGCGGTACGGCGGCTTTGCGCGGTTGATCAGGACCACGCCGGTTTTGGTGGTCACCAAACCGACCGTTAACTGCTTTGTCATGCGATCACTCCTATAACTTACTGAACACGTCCACGGCATCACCGACGACCATGTGGGCCCCGGCCGGCAGCGCGATCGGCTCGCGGTTGACCGCCGCGAGCACCGCACCTGGCTTGGCATAGCTGATCAAACCGGCGAACGGGTACACCTGAAAACTGGTGCCCACCACTACTAGCAGGTCGGCTTGGCTGATGGCCAAAACAGCCCGTTCCACGACATCCGGGTCAATCGGCTCGCCGTACAGCACGATTCCTGGCCGCAGGATGCCGCCGTCTTCCTGGTGGACATCCGACTGCAGGTAGGTCTGGTAGTCAAAGTGCTTGCCGCACGTCTGGCAGAAGATATTGTAAAGATTGCCGTGAAATTCGATGACGTGCTTGGCGCCGCCTTTTTGGTGCAGGCCGTCCACATTTTGCGTGACAATGGCCCCTTTTGCGTTCGTGATGGCGGCCATTTTCTCGTGGATCACGTTCGGTTTAGCATCCGGGTAATACATTTTCTTGACGACCCAGTCGTGGAAGGCCGCGTGGTGCTGCCTGAGGTTCTCGTCGGACAGCGCCTCTTCCGGACTGGCCAGATCGGAATACAGCCCGCCCTTGCTGCGGTAATCCGGAATACCGGACGCCGTCGACACGCCAGCGCCAGTCATGAAGGTCACAAACTTCGCCTCGGCAATTGCTTGTTTAAGATCAAACATGCTGACTCTCCTTTAATCGCGGATCGCGTAATCCACCTGATACTGAAGCAGTACCGTTTTCAGCGGGGTCTGATACAGCTGCTGGAACCCTTCCGAAGACAGGTCGGCCAGCGGCAGGACAAAGGCATTTTGCTGGTCGCCCTTGCCCATGGCCACATAGGCGCGTTTTTTGGTCGCGCGATCCGTCATTTCGCTGTGCAAGATCTCGTAGGTCTGATTCAAGTTCAGCCGCAGCTGCCGCTCGGACAGGATCGGCGGCAGCGTCGCAAACTCCGCGTTGGCCGTTTCCTGGAAGCCATGCTTTTGCAGGATCTGGTCGAACTGCCGCCAGATTCGCACCACCATGCGGCGAAAATCAAACGGGGTCGCCGTGCTCTTCGACGTGATGGTCGCGTACAGCTCCTGGGCCAGCGGCAAGGCATCTGGGAAATTGGCCTGCCAGTACTTGAGCTGGGGCTTGCTGCCGCCCTCAAACATGACCAAGGCGTCCAGCAGCGTCATGATGCAGTACACCAGCTGGTCCGGCCGCGGGTCATCGGGCAGCGACGCCGTGACCCCGGCCCCCAGCTGCTTCATGGTCTCCCCGGTCAACAGCCCCATTTTGGCCTGCTCGGCGCGAATTTGCACGTGCATCACCGAGTCGTAAAGCGAAGTGCCAACGGCAAAGAACTGCTGGTCGACGTCTGGATCGCCGGTGGCCAGCCGGTACTGCAGCGGTGAAAAGCCGGCGGTGACCAGCTTCATGTGCAGCAGCTCGTGGCTGAGCGTGTAATCGACATTGGTGGTGTCCGCTACCTTCAGCTCCAAATGGCCATTGGCGAGCAGCTTTTGCGCCGACTGCGTGTGGGTCAAGACGCCAGACGCCGGGCCGTCGATCACCACGTCCACCGGCATGGTATAATGCTGCTTCACGTCATCCAGCAGTAATTTGACTTGTTCATTCATGTGTTTTCCCTCCTAAAATGCGGTCAGGTGCGGGCGGTGGTGCTGATATAAGGCCACCTGCGAAAACCCGCTTCGGCGCAGCAGCGTCTTCGCTTCCGCAAACCCAGTTTGAAATTTATCGGCGGTGTGAGCGTCAGAGCCCAAGGTGACCAGTTCGCCGCCCGCCTGCCGGTACCAAGGCAGCACCAGCTCGTACAAGGCGGCATTGCCCCACTGATACATGGATTTGGTGTTGACCTCAAACGCCATGCCGCGCTTCACGGCCAGCGCCAAAATGGCGTGTAGCTGGGGCTTGACCCAGGCTTCCAGCTGCGCCGGTGTCACGTCTAGCACGCGCAGGGCGTAGTCAAAATGCGCCAGCACATCCCCAAACGGTGCACTCTGCAGTCCGGCCAGCATGCGGTCGTAGTAGGTCTGCACATGCCGTTTCCGGTCGACTGTTTTAAAGTGTGGATCCTGGTAGTCGTACCGCCCATCATGGTGAAAGCTCAGCAGCACCAGGTCAAAGTCCTGCGCCTGCAAATAGCGTTGCAGGTCCGCCTGGCGCGGTGCAAAGTACCCGCACTCGATCCCGCGCAAGAACCGGTTGGGATAACGCCGCTTTAATGCCTGCAGCTTGGCCGTGTAGGCGGCTTGGTCTGGTTCGTCATCGCTGGCGCGGTCTTCGGGATTGCTCAGCTCCAGGTGTTCCGTCGTGATGAACGGCCGCTCGGTTTGGTTCAGGTAATCCTCAAATTGGGCCTGAGAATCGAACGAAAAATAGGTGTGCACGTGCTGGTCATATTCCATTGTAAGCCTGCCCTCCCGGTTCGTGTTACTCTTAAGTTAACGCAAACAGGAGGCAATAAACAATGAAAGTAACAGTTCCCACGATTAATGGTTACCTCGCCGATCGCTACGGCAAGTATGCAGTCGAAAGCGATAAGCACCAGGGCACGCCAACGCGCAGCTTCCCCATCACAATCAGCGAGGCGCCAGCAGGCACACAGTCGTTTGCCCTATGGCTGATCGATTACGATGCCGTGCCCGTTTCCGGCTTTCCGTGGATCCACTGGACCGCGGCCAACATCCCCGCAGGCACCACGCTCATCCCCGATGACGCCAGCCACCAAGGCACACTGAAAATGGTTCAGGGCCACAACTCCACGTCTGGTCACCTGGTCGGCAGCACCGATCCCGTCACCGCCACCGGCTATGTCGGCCCGCAGCCGCCGAATGCCGATCACGCGTACACCCTGACGGTTTTCGCGCTTGACACGACCCTCGCGCTGCAAAACGGCTACTGGCTGTCTGACTTGCGGCACGCGATGCAGGGGCACATTCTGGCACAAGTCAGCCAAGATCTGTGGTCCCGCCAGTAAGTTCTGGAAACAGTGAGAAACCGCTTTCTTTTGTGATACAATTAACGTAATCAAACAGAAGAGGGTGGTTGGATGTCTCGCAATGTGATCTTGTACCTGACCGAAAGTTTGGACGGCTTCATCGCCGAACCAAACGGCAGCACCGAATGGCTCCGCAAGCTGAACTCTAACGCGGGCGACGATGCCTACCAAGGCTTCTACCAAAATGTGGACACGGTGCTCATGGGGCGTAAAACCTATCAGCGTGCACTGAAGCTGGCTGGCACTTATCCTTACCAGGATAAGGAGTCCTACGTCTTTTCGACCACGCTGCACGACACGGACGACCCTACCACGGTGGTGGCCGGCAACATTCCTGAATTTGTCCGTCAGCTCAAGGCGAAAAAAGGCGGTGACATTTGGCTGGTCGGTGGCGCGGATATTTTCACCGACCTGCTAAAAGCCGACTTGATTGATAAACTGACCATCACCATTGCACCAGTGCTGCTGGGCGATGGCATCAGCCTCGTGTCGACCAATCTCCACGACGTGCCACTGAAGCTGGAGACGACCATTCAACACGACCAGGTCGTGACACTCACCTATCAGGTCTGCAAAAAGTCTGAAGAATAAGCACGACTAGCCCCTGCCCGCGCAGGGGCTTTTTGCGTCCGCAGCCACCAGAGTGTAAACTCGGTGTTCCATGAGAGGAGGCGGCAAATGGTCACCGATAAGTTAAACGAACCCTGGGATCTTTATGACCGGCATTTTCACATTGTTGGCGCCCAGCTGCGCAAAGACGCCGTCCCGCAAGGTCTTTTTCACCTGACCGTCGCGATTCTGGTATTCGATGATACCGGTCAGCTGTTAATCCAGCGGCGCAGTTCGCACAAGCTGCACCGGCCAGGCTGCTGGGACCTGGCCGCCGGCGGGTCTGCGCTGCGCGGTGAATCAAGTGCCCAGGCGGCGGCGCGCGAACTGCAAGAAGAACTCGGTATTACCGCCGACTTTACCCACCAGTCGCCAGTCGCGACCCTGTGGCACGCTTCTTGGGTCGAGGTCGTGTACCAGGTCACTGTTCCCGGGCTGACCGTGGCGCAGCTCATTCTTCAGTCAACCGAAGTCGCGGCAGTGGCGCTGCTCCCAATTCCTGAGGCCACTGCTCGGTTAAGCGGCAGCAGTACCGACTGGGCCGCAGTGGTCCAACAGGCCAGGCAACACTAAAAAATCGCCTCACGGTCGCACAGTTTCGTGCAAGGCCGTGAGGCGATTTTGATTTGGCTAGCTAAACAGGCTTTGAATCCAGTCGCCCAGGGTCTGGAAGAAGTTGACGATGCTGTCCCAAATTTGCTGCAGAAAGTTGCGATTTTCCGGGGTGTCCAAGCTCTTCAGCTTGCTGAACAGGCCCTTGGCGCTGTTTTGGATGCTGGACGCCAGCTGATTGGCTTGGGTCTTAAAATCGTTGCCTTTCAACGCCCCAGAATCTTGAATCTTCACCAGCAAATTGATGATTTGCGTCCGCTGGTTGTTGTTGATGATCTGGGTCAGGTTGTTCTGCTTCAGCTGACTGTCGACGATATTGCCGATTTGGTTTTGCGACAGCGTCTGACTGCCGTTGTTACTCTGGCTGGCCATTTGGGACTTCATCCCCGCGACGGCATTGTTCAGCTGCTTGTCGGAGTACCCGCTTTGGTCCTTGTTGGCCTGCGTGATGCCGGACAGCGTGTTGACCTCATCCTGAGCCGCGGCGATTTGCGCCGAATTCAGCGTCTCGCCGTTTTGGGCAAAGGCCGCGTAGACCCCGGCCAAGGCGCCAGACCCGTCGATCCGCACCGCACTGGTGATGAAAATGTTGGCGTTGGTGACACCGGCGGTCAACGCCGCGTTGCGGTACTGGTCAGCCGTAATGGTCGTGATATTGTTGACGCCATTGTAATTGACGATTTGGACGTTGATCCCGCCGCTGCTGGTTTTTTGCACCAGCGCGCTGGACCAGACCCCGGAGCTCGCCGTAAACGACGAGCCGGCCGGGTTGAGGTACTTGACCAGCGTGCTGCCGTTCACCGTCAGCTGGGAAACATTCGACACGTTCGCGGCGTTTTCCAAAGTACTCAGCGTGCCGGACTTTTGATCTGGCGTCAGGGAGACCCCCAGCGTCGCCACCGGCGTCCAGGTTTCATCGGCGTGCACCGACGTGCTTTGGCTGACGCTGACGCCCACCGCAAGCGCGGCAGCAGCAGCAAGTGCAAGTAACCATTTTTTCATGATAATTGCTCCATTCGTGATTGATACCCTATTTATACCAAAAGCCGACCCGATGCACGCGCATTTGGTCGGCTTTTAAGTAAAGCTTTGGCAATCCGTGACAGTTCTGTTAGTCGGCGATGGCCGCCTCGGCCTGGTTCAGGTACGTGTACAGCGCCCCTTCGCGCAGCCCGTTTTGGGAAAACAGCAGGCGATCGCAGTCGATGTAGCGCAGCATGGTGATCACCGGTGTCAACCCGCCGATGATGATATCGGCCCGCTCACGGGAAAGCCCTGGCACCTCCTTGCGCTCGGCAAGGTCCTTGCCCAGAATGTCGGCGTAAATCGCGTTGGCCGCGACGGTCGACATGCGGTAGCCGTGAATGTCCTCGTAGCTGCCGAGCCCCTCACGTCGCCGCTGAATCTTGGCCAACGTGCGGTTGGAGCCGCCCAAAGCCACGATCGGCAAGTTGAGCGCCTTGCGCAGCCACCAGATGCCGTTAAGCATTGTCGTAAACGAGGTGGTCAGGTTGAACAGCTCTGCCGGCGTCACCCGGTCTGCTTGGATGTACTGCTCGGACAGATTGACCGCGCCGACTGGCAGCGAGACCCGGTGGATCAGCTTGCGGTTTTGCACCAAGGCCAGCTCGGTCGACCCGCCGCCGGTGTCCATAATCAGCGCGTTTTGAATCGGCAGCGTGTTGACCACGCCCAGGTAGTCCAGCTCGGCCTCCCGTTCGCCGGTGATCACCGTGACCGCCAGCCCGGTTTCAGCCTGGACGCGCGCCACAAAGGCCTTTTGATTGACGGCATTGCGCGTGGCCGCCGTGGCGAGCACCTCCAGCGTCAGCGGCGCAAAGGGTTTGATGGCCTCGCCAAAGCGCTTGAGGGCCGCAATGGTGCGCGCGATTGCCGGCTCCTTCAGCGTGCGCACCGGCCCCATCCCCTCAGACAGGCGCACCATGTCCTTGAGCTTGACGACTTCCTTGGGATTGTTGTTGGCATCGATTTGCCAAATCGAAAGCCGCGCCGAATTGGAGCCCAGGTCGATCACGCCGTAATAGGTCATTTAGTCTCCTCCTCATCCAGCGGGGCCGTCAGCGGCGTGAAGTGCCGCGCGCTGGTCGGATCCGCCGGGGCTTGTTCCTGCTTGCTGGCAGCCTGTGCCACAGTTTTAGCCGCAGCCTCTGCCAGGAAGGTCGCCTGGGCGTTTTGCGGGTTGACGCCGCGACGGTCGACGCGAGCCCAGCTGTTGTCGGGCTGGAGCACCCGCGTTTTCACGTTGTCGTCCCACAGGGTTTGATAAATCTGCAAGATGCGGGCGTGGATGTCGTCCTGCAGAATCGGGAACAGCAGCTCCACCCGCCGTGATAAGTTGCGCTTCATCAGATCGGCTGACGACAAGTACAGGTGCTCGGCCCCGCCGGCGTAAAAGTAGTAAATGCGGCTATGCTCCAAGAACCGGCCGACGATCGAGTGCACTGTGATGTTGTCCGAAACGCCCGGAATGCCGACTTTGAGATTGCAGATACCGCGCACCAGCAGGTGAATCTTCACCCCGGCCGCAGACGCCTGGTACAGCGCCAAGATCATCTCAGTGTCGGACAGCGAATTCATTTTCATGCGGATCTCGGCTGGCCGGCCCGCCTTGGCCTCGCTGATCTCCTCGGCGATGCGCTCCTTCAGAAAGTCGCGAATGCCCAGCGGCGCGATCACCAGCTTGTTGAAGTACGCCGGCTCCGAGAAACCAGACAGCATGTTGAAAATGTTCGAGGCGTCGGTGCCCATTTCGGTGTCGGCGGTGAACAGCCCCATGTCTGTGTAGACGCGCGCAGTGACATCGTTGTAGTTCCCGGTCGCCATGTGCATGTAGCGGCGGATGCCGTCCTCGTCGCGGCGTACGACTAAAGCGAGCTTGCTGTGCGTCTTGAGCCCGACCAGACCGTAGATGACATGGCAGCCGGCCCGCTCGAGTTCCTGCGCCCAGTGCACGTTGTTTTCCTCGTCAAAGCGCGCCTTGAGTTCGACCAGCACGGTCACCTGCTTGCCATTTTGCGCGGCCAGCTTCAGGTAAGAAATGATTGGCGACTTGGACGACACACGGTACAGGGTCATTTTCACCGCGAGCACCTGCGGGTCCTGGGCGGCCTGGTGAATGAATTCCACCACTGGCGTGAACGAGTCGTACGGGTGCTGCATGAAAATGTCGTGGTCGCGAATCTGATCGAACAAATTGCCAGAGACCAGATGCTGGTCCAGGTATGGCGTAAATGGCGGGTAAAGCAGCTCGTCATGGCCGCGGACCTGCTTGACCAGCTTGGACAGCACGTTCAAATCGATGGGGCCCTTGATGGCGTAGATGTCGTTTTCCTTTTCCACGCCCAGGCCTTTGATCAGGCGCTTTTTCAAGTACTTACTCATGTCCGCGTCGATTTCCAGGCGCATCACTTTGCCGCGCTGACGCTTTTTCAGCTGGGACTGGATCTCCTTCATGAGGTCGGACGCGTCCTCTTCGGCCACATCGAGGTCCATGTCGCGCGTCACCCGAAACAGCGCGGTTTCGCGGATCTTCGCGCCGACAAACAGAGCGCCCAGGTGCTTGCTGATGACATTTTCCAGCAAAATGAAGTCGTTGTCGCCGTCTGGCAGCCGCAGGACGCGCGGAAAGACATCCGGCACTTGAACCATGGCAAAACTGCGGTTCTTCTCGTCCTTATCGTCCTTGCCTTCGTCTTCTGGCCGCTGCAGTCTGATCGCCAGGTTGAGTGAATTATTGGCCAAAAACGGGAACGGCCGCGTCGGGTCAACGCCCATCGGGGTCAGGACCGGGTACAGCTCCTGCTCAAAGTAGTCGCGGCAAAATTCCACCTGGCGCGGTGAGAGCTGGTCTGGTGTCAGCAGCCGAATGTTCAGCTCATCCAGCCGTGGGGAAAGCGAGCGCGTCCAGGTCGAGTACTGCTTCTCCACCATCGCGTGCGCGTCCTTGGCGATGCCCGCCAGTTGCTGCGATGGCGTCAGCCCTGCCGCGTCCGGCTCGCCGTAATTAACGGCGACCATTTTGCGCAAACTGGCCACGCGCACGTTGAAAAATTCGTCCAGGTTGCTTTGCGTGATCGCCAAGAAGCGCACGCGTTCCAGCAGCGGATTGGTTTTGTCGCGCGCCTCTTCCAGCACGCGGTCGTTAAATGCCAGCCAGCTTAGCTCGCGGTTGGTAAAATGCTTGGGATCTGCGAAATCGACACCTTTTTTGCTCATAGCCGAGTCTTTCCTTTCAATTCAATCGGCAGCCCGTACACAGCGGCAAAAAACGCCCCTTTGGTCCGCAGCGACCAGCGCTCCAGTTCGACGTCATCACTCGCGGTGACCGTTAGCAGCACGCGGTCTTTTTGCAGAGAGACGCGCAGCTTTTCAATCTTCTGCTGGCGCGAGGCGTCCAGGGCGTCGGCCACCCGCAGCAGTGCGGTCAGCTTGGCGATCACCAGCCGGCGGTTCGCATTCAGCTCGGTTAAATCAGACAAATCTGTCTGAGGCGTGTCACTGGAGTGGTAGCGCGCGATGGTCGCCACCATCCGCTGCTCGGCCGCAGTCAGCCCGATCAGCTCCGAGGCCTGAATAATGTAGTCCGAGTGCTCGTAGTGCTTGTGGGTGTCCACGTACGCGCCAACGTCGGTCACCGTGGCCGCAATCTCCAGCAGCAGGCGCTCACGCTTGCCCAGCCCATGCAGTTTTTTCAGCCGGTCGAACAGCTGCAGCGCGTACTTCACGGTGAAGTCGCGGTGCTTGGGATCGACCATGTACCGCTCCGCCAGGTTGCGCGCGGAGATCAGAATCTCGTGGTCCGAATCGATGTTGACGGCCTTGGAGCCCGCCTCAGACGCCGCGTTGACCTCCAGGCCGTCCAGCAGCTTGAGGTCCGAGATCCAGATCTCATCCGAGTTCAGCGACTTGATCAGGCGGTAGACCAGCAGCACCGTCGGCAGCACCTGCGCGATTTCCGTCGGCGTCAGGTCGTACTGTTCGCTAAGATACTGGTCCGACGCATGAGTGATTTCCTGATACAGCAGCTTGAAGCCGTCGCGGTCGATTTCCACAGTGTCGGCGCCGGTGGGGATCAAGGCGCTGAACACCGACAGGGCCGAACCCATCAAGATCACATGCGGATAATGCTGATTCTTGGGCAGCAGGCGCATAAAATCCGCCAGCCGCGAATCGATGAAGTCGCGCATGACCTCGACCGGATTGGGCACCGTCCGCTGCAAATCGGCCATCACCTCGAACACACGGAGCGGTCCGAGCGACAGGTTGCGCGAAAACCCGAAGTCCCCGTCGGCAAAGGCGGTCAGCTCGGCCGAGCCGCTGGAAATATCGATCAGCACCGTGCCGTCTTTGGTGACCTGGTTGAAATTCGGAAACTTGCCCAGCACCGCCTGCGTCCGGTAGAACGACTCTTCCGACAGTGTCAGTGTCGACACCACCAAGCCGGTGCGGCTTTGCAGCTGATCACGAATGAACTGGGCGTTTTCCGCCTCGAAGAAGCTGTGGCTGCCGACGACTTGCACGTCGCGGACGCCGTAGTCCTTCATCAGCCGATCGATGGTCTGAAGCGCCACCACCAGCTGATCGACAGTTTCCGGCTCGATCTCGTGGGTGGCGTAAATGTCCTCGCCTGTGGCGACCGGGTAAGAACCGCGCTCGACTTCCTTGAGCGTGCGCAGATCCGTAATACTGAAAAAGACAAACTGTGCGCCGATCACGACAAAGCCGCGTTCAGAAACTGCCATGTGACTCCCCCTCTTTCTGGTTTCAATCATAGCATTTTCACCGCGTTCTGCGAATGGGGCGGACCCGCATGTAACAGCTTTCAAAAGCCGTGCGGGTGTGCTAATGTGAAGAAGCATTGGTTCGGCCGCTTGCGGCTGAGACCCACTGAAGGAGGGATTTTTTCAATGAAACATTTGAATCTTGGCGGCGTCGGCGTGTCCGTTTCCGCCGTTGCCCTGGGCGTCATGCGCATCACTAAGCTGGACGTGGAAGAAGCCACGAATCTGCTGGAAAGCGCCCATGACGCCGGCGTGAATTTTTTCGACAACGCCGACATTTACGACGGCGGCAAGGCTGAGACCCTGTTTGGCCAGGCGCTGAAAAACGCCAGCTTCTCCCGGGATGACGTCATCGTCCAAAGCAAGGTCGGCATCGTGCCCGGCAAGCGCTACGACTTTTCCAAGCAGCACATCACCGAAGCCGTTGACGGCTCGCTGAAGCGCCTCGGCCTCGACTACCTGGACGTCCTGCTGCTGCACCGGCCAGACGCATTGATGGAACCGGAAGAAGTCGCGGCCGCCTTTGACGCGCTGCAAGCCGCCGGCAAAGTGCGCCACTTCGGCGTGTCCAACTGCAACCCGATGCAGATCGAACTGCTGAAAAAGGCGGTCAAGCAGCCGCTGGTCGCCAACCAGTTGCAGTTTGCCGTCACCCACACTGGCATGATCGATAACGGTATTCATGTCAACATGACCGACGACCGCTCCGTTGACCACGATGGGTCGATTCTTGAGTACTCGCAGCTGCACGACATGACCATCCAGGCGTGGAGCCCGTTCCAGTACGGCTTCTTCGAGGGCGTCTTCATTGACAACCCGAAGTTCCCGAAGCTTAACGCCAAACTCCAGGAGTTGGCTGATAAGTACCACACGAATTCCAGTGCGATTGCGGCGGCCTGGCTGATCCGGGTGCCAGGCACTCAGGTCATTGCCGGCACCACCAACGCCAAGCGCATTGCCAACATCGCCGAAGCCGGCGACATCACGCTGACGCGCCAGGAGTGGTATGACATCTACTTTGCGGCAGGCAACGACTTGCCTTAATGCATCCATAATTAGGCATAAAAACGTGGTCTCTTCAATGTTGAAGTGGCCACGTTTTTTTAGTGGACAGATTGTCAGGCCACACCCTGGCTGGCAAGAAAATCACCCAGGTGCGCAGCAATTTGCGCCATCCCCTGAGCAGTCGGATGCAGCAGGTCTGAACTTAAGGCGGTCATGTCGGCCAGCAGATCGAGACCGCTGATGTACGGGAGCTTGTCGACGGTTTCCTCGCGCACAATGCGGCGGAAGGCGGCCACTTTGGCTGGGTCCTCCGGATAGTCGGTCACGACCATGTCCGTGGCCACCACCGGGCGCGGATCGGCCGCAAATGGGGCGATAAAGCGTCGTACCCGGGTCCGAAAGGCATCAGGCGAAAAGGCGCCAAGCACGTTGATGCCCATTTCAAGTGAGGCGAACTGCCAGTCATCACGGCCGACCAGGTAATCGGCTACGGCAGGCTCCAACCACGCGGACCCCGGAAACCCGAAGTTGAGCAGATCAGCCTTGAACCGGTCGGCGACTAACTGCGGATACGTCGCGAACGGATTCAGGGCCAGTGACCCATGCGTAATCGAAGACCCGTAGGCCAGGTATGTCCGCTGCGGCAATTGCATCGGTGCTGGCACCGCGACGTCCCCACTGACGCCGTAAAAGTAGTTGCGGCAATAAGGCAGGCAAACCCGCACCACCGCCGGATCAAAAGCCAAGTGCTGCTGCGTGGCCAGTGCCTGCAACCGTGCGAGGTTTTCCGGCCGCGGGATCGTGATAGTCGTCTTCTGCGGGGTCAAGATGCGCGACGAGGCCGCCCAGGTCCCTGGAAACGTGCCGTAGCGAATATAGGCCACCTGCGCCTCGGCGGCTTTTTCCACCGCCAGCTTGAGCGTGACGGTCGACGCCTTCATCACAAACCGCAGCTCCACTCCACTGGCGTCAGACGAGGTGTGCGTGGCCGGTTCGTCCAGCTGCCCAAACACCGTTTCAGGCACCCGGTCTAGCAGCGGCCCGGCCGAGGTCTCGCGGATCCGTTCAACGTTATGAAACAAAATTCCTGATTTTTCCACTTCTAAAGCTTCTCCCTATCAAATCAAGCCCGGTTGTAGTCAGCATTCGGCAAGCGTTACTTATCAGTGCGCGTCGTCCACCGGTAGCTCAGCGGCATTACCACGATCATGGCGGCAATCAGCAGCACCAACGCAACCACGGAGACCACCGGTGGGAAGAACAGGCTGACCAGCATCAAGACGCCGCCGGCCACCATCACATAGCCCAACACGCGCATGGCCTTCAGCGCACCGGCGGGGTTTTTCACCTGCCACGGCACGTGATAACCGACCCCGACCCAGCCTTGGTGCGCCGTGCTTACCGGCACGGTCGGCAGGTAGTTGCCCATCACAATGAAGATGGCGCCGACCACGGCAATCGCCCACAGCCGAATGTTGACCGCCTGGCCTAGGGCGTAACGAATCGTTGCCACGTAGATGACCACCGTCACCACTGGAATGATCCACACAGTGATGCGTTCAAACCGCGGCGCACTTTTGCCACGGCTGCTGGCCCAGTACGTGGTGCCAACGGCCAACCAGTGGGCGGCCAGCATCAGCAGCGGCAAGCCGTACACGACCAGCGCTTTGGGCATCCACTCGTTTGGCTGATTGTCGACGCCCCAGTGCGTCACCAACGTCGCCGGCAGCGCACTGTATTGACTTGCGCCGTACAGCATCGTGGCTAAGATGACAGCGCTGGTGATCGCCATCAGGACCCATTTATTTTTTGTCATCAGACTCGCCTCCAATTCCCAAACTGTAAATCCAGCTGAGTACTTCCTCGAACACGCTGGCGTTTAGGTCGTAGTAGATAAAATTCTTCTCGCGCCGCTCGGTGATCAAATTCGCCTGCTTGAGCAGCTTCAAGTGGTACGACACCGTCGCCGGTGTCAGGTCGAACTGGGCCGCGATTTCACCGGCCGGTTTCGACTCGTCCTTCAGCAGGTTCAAGATCTTGCGCCGCACCGGATCGGAAATGGCCTTCAGAGTGTCACTCATTGCCATGGTCCTGCCTCCGTTTTTCTATTTTGATAATTATCTAAGTAGATAGTAAGACCTTGGCGGTGTGCCGTCAACAACTATTTAGATTATTTTCGAATTAGCCAGCAAAAAAAGGCTCACCCGAAATTTGGTGAGTCCGCGGAAAACGTCAGGGCGATTACATGAACTGTTGCAGCCAGGTGGCAAACAGCGGCAGCCACTGGGCCACCACCGGTTCTTTGCCGTAGTCGTGCCGCTGGCTCCAGGTTTCGCGCGTGGCCAGGCTCAGGCCGTGGCGGCCGGTCGGAAAAATGTGCAGCTCGCAGGCCACGTCGTGCTCGTGGAGCGCCTCGGCGAAGCGGATGCTGTTTTCGACCGGCACGGTTTCGTCGGTCATGGTTGTCCACAGAAAAGTCGGCGGCGTCTGTGCGCTGACCTGCCGCTCCAGAGACACTTGCAACCGCAGCGCCGGCGAAGCGTCAGGCCCAATCAGCTGGTCAAACGAGCCGGGCTCCTTAAATTCACCGCTGGTGATCACCGGATAGCCGAGCATCATCCCGTTTAACCGGATCTCATCATCCTGGTAGTCGGCGAGCACCGTTTGCGCAATCAGCGTGCCTAAACTTGCGACCAGATGGCCACCGGCAGAAAAACCGACCCCGATGATGGCCTCAGGGTTCACATGCCACTCGGCCGCGTGCTGGCGAATCGTCCGCACCGCCTCGGCAAGCTCCAAAAGCGCTGTCGGAAACCGGTGCTCAGGCCCAACGCTGTAATGCAGCACGAACGCCTGGCAGCCCTTGGCCAGCAGCGCCATGGCGACGGGTTCGCCTTCGCGCGGTGAAACAAACGCGTAGCCGCCGCCCGGGGCAATTACAGCGGCGGGTCGCACGCGATCAGGTTCCAAATCCTCGTACTGATCCATCAGGTACGCGTCAAAATAGGCGTCCTTGGACAACGGCGTGGTCAGTGTTTCACGAATCACTTGCATCATGCAAGCCTCCTTAGAATTTTTCCACCGCGTTTAACGGCCAGTAGCGCCACTTGACGACGCCGAACACTTTCGACCGCTTCACAAACCCGAATTTACGACTGTCATACGACACCGGCCGGTTGTCCCCCAGCACGAAATAGGCATCCTCCGGCACCGTGCGGGTCCGCGTCGCCTTGAGCGAAGCCAGTGAAAAGTTCGGGGTAAAGGCAGGACTGTTCCCGGTCTCACCATTTTGCTTGGCCTCAAAGGCCATGACCTTGCGTTTGAACGCAGGCGTGATGAACGGCTCCTTTACCCGTTTGCCGTTGATGTACAGCACATCGCGGCGCACGGCCACGGTGTCGCCCGGCAGCCCAATCACCCGCTTGATGTAGGCGCGGCCGGGTTCTTCGGGACTGTCAAACGTGATCACGTCGAAGCGGTGAATCTTGGCATGCCGGCGCACCACCAGCCGGTCGCCCGGATTCAGGTGCGGCGCCATGGACTCGCCGGTCACCCCAGCATTGGCAAAAAACAGCCCCAACACCAGCTGGATCAGGAACATGGCGGCCCCGATGCCGATGATGATCAGGCCCCACTTGAGGAGTCCTTTAAAGTCGGATCAATTGATTTGCTCTGCTTTGTTGGCATCGTCCAGGCTCCTTTGCTGAGCTTGCACTTGGGCGTCCTCCTTCTGCCGGATCCGCCGCATCGTCCGAACGTACATGTTGACCAAAACGAACACGGAGCCGACCCAGGCCAGCGGGTTGGCCATTGACGCACCGGTAAAGCCGAGGTGCGCGACCAGCACGATGCCGGCAAACGCGCGCATCATCAGCTCAAACAGTCCAGCAACGGTCGGCACCAGCGTGTGTCCCAGGCCCTGCAGCAGGTTGCGCATCGTAAACAGGATCGCCAGCAGCCAGTACATGCTGGCGTTATAGTGGAAGTAAGTCTGCGCCAGCGCCGTGACCGCCGGCTGATTCGGCCCCAGAAACAGGTTGACCAGGGGTTTGGAGAAGACGATGATCAAAGCCCCCAGCACCGCCGAAATGCCGACGTTCAGCAGCAAGGTCTGGTGCACCCCGCGCCGAATGCGCCCGTACTCGCGAGCCCCGAGGTTCTGCGCCGCATAGGTGGCCATCGTCACCCCAAAGGACGACGCCGGCAGTGTGGCGATTTGATCGATACGGCCGGCCGCCGTGTACGCCGCGACCGCATCGGTGCCCAGCGTGTTGAGCATGACCTGCAAAATAATCGATCCAATGGCGATGATCGACATGGAAAAGCCCATCGGCATCCCCACGACCATGTGGTGCTTGATCTCAGGCCAGTCAAACTTCAGGTCGCTTCTGTGAATGTTGAGCAGTGGGACCCGCAGTTTAATGTAAATCCAGCACAGTACCGCAGAAATCGCCTGCGCAGTCACTGTGGCCCAGGCTGCCCCTGGCACGCCCCAGTGGAACCCGAGAATAAAGGTGAACTCAAGGATGATGTTGATGACGGTTGCGATGATGAGAAAAATCAGCGGCGTGCGGGAGTCGCCCAGCGCCCGCATCATGTTGCTCAGCAGGTTGAAGGCCATCGACGCCGCGATCCCGTAGAAGATGACCCGCAGAAAGGCCACGGAGTTTTCCAAAATCTCCGGTGGCGTCTGCATCAACACCAGAATCGGCCGCGTCATCACGGCCGCCGCCGCGGTGAGCACTACCGACAGGGCCACACAGATCCAAATCGACACCCCAAAACTGCGCCGCACGCCGCGTTCGTCGCGCGCGCCGTACGCCTGCGCCGTCAGCACGGAAAGCCCGGCGGTCAGGCCCTGCGCAAACCCGATGATCAGAAAGTTAACCGACCCAGTCGCCCCAACCGCCGCCAGCGCGTCCTTGCCAATGGTCCGCCCGACGATCAGTGCATCCATGAAACTATACAGTTGCTGAAAAATATTCCCAATCAACAGCGGGATCGTAAAAAAGAAGATGAGCTTGATGGGATTGCCCTTTGTCAGCGTGTGCATGTATTTCCTCCTCCACTCAAACCAAATGCCTTGAATCACTGTATCACAATTGGCCTGAAGCGGCGCCCGTAAAAACGAGTTGATATAATTCCGTCATATAGCAGATTAAAACAAAAAAATTCGGCAGACCGCAGCCTGCCGAATCCGAACTTTTGCGTTAAATACCGGCGCCGCCACCCCCGGAGGAGCCACCGCCGAACCCACCGCCGGAGCCGCCACCAAAGCCGCCTCCGCCGCCGAATCCACTGCCGCCGCCCCACCGGTCGTTGCGGTTAGAGCTGGACAGCAGGTCACCAAGCAGCCACCAGAGCCAGAAGCCAGTGCCACCGCCCCGACCGCCGCGGTGATTGTTGCCGCCGCTGAAAAACAGCGCAATGATGGCCACCACAATAAACAGCGTGATCAGCGTGGCCAGGATGCCGCCACCGCCGTTTTCGTCACTGCGTTGGCGCTCTTGGTACTGCGCCATTTGGCTGTCGGACACCGTGTTGTCATCGGTTTTGAACTTGTACTTTTTGTCGATGACGGTCGCGACCGCGTTGAAAACGTTGCGCAGGCCCTTATTGACCTCGGCATCGTTTTTGGATTTGATCAGTGTCTTGTTGTCCTGCAGGATACGGCCGGCCATTGCATCGGGCAGATCCCCTTCCAGACCGTAGCCGACTTCGATGAACAGGTTCTGGGCGCCGTGATTATCGGCGTACACGAGCAGAACCCCGTTGTCGCTGTTTTTCTGGCCCACACCCCACTTGCTGAACAGGTCTGGGGCGTAGTCGCCGAGGTCCTCGCCGCCGGAGGACTTGATCACCGCCACGGCGACGGCGGGCTTCTGCTTAGTCTGCTCCCACGAGCGGTTCTTGTCATTGATCAGCGTTTGCGTCTGCGGCTCGAGCAAATTCAGCTCATCGGCGTAATAAGAATCGCCAGTGGGCTTTGCCGGGTAGCTGACCGCCTCAACTGGGGTGGCATGCAGAAAAAGGAACGCCAGCGGCAGCAGGAATAAAACGCTAAGCCAGCGTTTTTTCATGTGCGGCCTCCTAATCGCCGAGGTTGACCTTCGGCACTTCGTCGGCCCCCGGGTTGGCCTTAAAGGTCGGCTTCTGGCCGAGCCCCATCATCGAGGCAAACAGGTTCTTCGGGAAGGTGACGACGCTTTGGTTGTAGTCGCGCACGTCCTCGATGTACCGCTTGCGCTCAACGGAGATGCGATTTTCGGAGCCTTCCAGCTGCGTCATCAAGGTTTGCACGTTCTGGTTGGACGCCAGCGTCGGGTACTGTTCCTGGATGACGGAAACCAAGGTGCCGACACTACTGTTCAGCTGGTCATCAGCTTTGGCCTTGGCCGTGGTCGTGTTCGCCTTGTTATAATTCTCACGGGCTTTGGCGATGGTGCCGAAGATTTTATCCTCGTGCTTCATCGAGCCCTGAACGGAGCTGACCAGGTTCGGCACTAAGTCGGCGCGGCGCTGCATAACGTTTTCGACCTGGCTCCACTGCGCCTCGACTTCCTGGTTCTGCTTTTGCAGCGAGTTATAGGTGCTGATGCTGTATATGCCAACGATGACTGCGACCGCCGCGATCACGATCCACGTGATAGCCAGCGGACTGAGCTTCTTTTTTTGCATAACGTTCTCCTTCGTTTCACTAAAATAAAAAAACGGGTTGATACGCCTAGTTTAACATGTTTCGACTAGGCAGCATCAGCCCTAAGAATGAGACAATTTATTTGAAGTAATTAAAGCCGATGGCGTCGCGCACCTCGTCGAGTGTCTGGTTTGCGACCTCGTTGGC
This sequence comes from Lacticaseibacillus sp. 53-4, assembly GCF_016861805.1. Lineage (NCBI taxonomy): Bacteria > Bacillati > Bacillota > Bacilli > Lactobacillales > Lactobacillaceae > Lacticaseibacillus > Lacticaseibacillus sp. 53-4. The sequence continues at coordinate 64,179 of NZ_BOLT01000008.1, read as the reverse complement.
GTGCTTGGTCCCGTCGATGAGCATCTGCTGGACCTGACCCATGTCCTCGGCGTACTGCGCACGGCGGGTGCGGATCGGGGTCAGGATCTGCTCCATGACCTCGTTGAGGTAGCGCTTGAGCTTGACGTCACCCAAACCGCCGCGCTGGTACTGGTCCTTGAGCGCCGCGACCTGCTTTTTATCCGGATCAAAAATGTCCAGGTAGGTAAACACCACGTTGCCTTCGACCTTGCCCGGGTCCTCCACGTGAATGTGGTCGGGGTCGGTGTACATGGACATGATTTTCTTTTGCACGGTGTCGGCATCGTCGGCAAGGTAAATCCCGTTGTTTAGGGACTTGCTCATTTTAGCGTTGCCGTCAATCCCTGGCAGGCGGCCAAGTCCCTTGGCCGGGAAGTACCCTTCCGGTTCGACCAGCACGTCCTTGTTGTACGTCCGGTTGAACGTGCGGACAATTTCGCGGGCCTGTTCCAGCATCGGTTCCTGATCGTCGCCCACTGGGACCGTGTCGGCCTTGAACGCCGTAATGTCGGCAGCCTGGCTGACCGGGTAGATGAAGAAGCCGGCGGGCACGGACGCGCCGAATTCCTTCTGCTTGATCTCGGTCTTCACTGTGGGGTTGCGGTCCAAGCGAGACACGGTGACCAGATCCAGGTAGTACATCGTCAGCTCAGTCAACGCCGGGACCCCGCTTTGAATCAAAATGGTCGACTTGGCCGGATCGATGCCGACGGCCAGGTAATCCAGCGCAACCTCCATTAGCGAGTGCCGGATCTTCTCCGGGTCGCGCGCGTTGTCAGTCAGCGCCTGCGTGTCGGCAATCATGATGAAGGTATCGTAATCGCCAGAGTTTTGCAGCTCCACGCGGTTCTTCAAAGAGCCGATGTAGTGGCCGATATGCAAGCGGCCGGTTGGACGATCGCCGGTTAAAATGACTTTTTTGGACATGAAATGATCCTCCTAATTGATTGTTGAGATGTTTGAGGAAGGGGCTTGGACTTTAATCGGGCTCCGGGCTGGCGCACCTTACAACAAAAAACCGCCCCATGCTTTACATAGGACGGCTTTGCGCGGTACCACCTAACTTCACCGGACTAAACCGGCACTCTCAAGCGGCTTAAGGCGCACCCACCGAGCGCCTTGGGTGAGCCAATTCACTGAAAGCTGCGGCCGACTTTTCAGTATCGTCGACTTCCTGCACGCAATTGCCCTCAGCTACTCATCACCCGCATTGACGCGAATATAGGTTAATGATAGCACGGGCAATGCCAAAATCAAACCGGATTACAGCAGGTAGTCCATGTCGCTGGCCTCACTCGGGTAGGCAAAGACCATCCGTTGCACCTGATCCGCAGGAGTCTTCGTGTTGATTGCCATGGTCAGCAGGTTCACCAGCGACTCCGCGCTGCTTGAGACCACAGTGGCGCCGACAATCAGGTTGGTCGCCTTTTCCTCAACCACGGTCACCGAGGCAAAAGTCTCCTGGGTCCGGTTGTAAGTGTACCAGTGGGTCACGTCCTCGCTTTTCACCACATAACGATCATCTCCGGCGGCAGACTCTGGGGACACGCCGACTTTGGAAATTTCCAGGCTGCCGTACACCGTCGTTGGAATCGCCGGATAGGCAATCGGCGCGGCGCTGCCCAGCAGGTGTTCCGCGACATAGCGGCCGTCAAAGCCCGCTACCGGCGTCAGCTTAGGCTGGCTGGTGGCCGCAACGTCCCCAATCGCGTAGATGTGCGGCGTCGTGGTTTCCAAAAACTCGTTCACGACAATGCCGCGTGCCGTCGTTTTGACGTGCGCCCGGTTGAGGTGCAGCTGCTCGTCCGGCCGCCGCCCCATCGCCGCAAAGACGCGTTGCACGTCTAGGGTGAAGCCATCGGCCTGCAGCCGCAGCGTGCCCTGTGGTGTCTCATCGACCCGCTTAAGTTCAATGTTTTCGTGGAAGTGGATGTGTTCATTTTGCATGGCTTTTTGCAGCGCATCGACCGCCGCTTCGGGAAAGCCGCGCAGGGCGCGGTCGCCGTGCATGATCACGTCAACTTCCGCCCCAGCGGCTGCGGCGATGTTGGCCAACTCCATGCTGACATAGCCCGCACCGATGAAGGCGATGTGCTGAGGCAAGTGATCCATGTCGAGAAAGTCGCGGCTGGTGGCGATCAGCTCGCGGCCTCTGATGTCAGGCAAAACGGGCTGCACGCCAGTGGCAATAATGATATCCTGCCCCTCGTACATATCCTCACCGACCGCGATGGTGTGTTCGTCGATAAAGCGCGCTTCACCATCAACGGCCATCATGCCGGCACCAGTCACCCCGCTGCGCGTGCCGCTCGGCACCGTGCGCGTGTAGGCGCGCTTAAACGCCATCAGCTTGGGCCAGTTGATGTCCGGGATGCCGTTCAGCCCTGCCTTGGTCATGCGCGCGGCGTAGGTTTTGGCCTGCACCGCACTGTATAGCATTTTCTTCGGGTCGCAGCCGTAGTTCGGGCAGGTCCCGCCCCATAAATCGCGCTCCACGACCAACACTTTCTTACCCGCTGAAGCCAGCGGATAGGCCGCGGCAAGCCCTCCTGGGCCGCCACCGATCACGATCACATCATACTGCTGCATGTGTTCTCCCCCTTTAATCCTTGGCAACGTCGGCCAAAAAGGCCATCACCTGCGTCGCGTTTACCTTAAAGTTACCTTGCTGACACGCTACTGTCACGGATTTGCCCTCGCCCAGCGGGGTCAAAATTGCGCGCAAAGGATCGCACTCCTGCGCCTCGCCCGCCTCAGTACTCCTGTCGGCAAACCGCCGCAGTTCGATGAGCGGCGTGTCCAACACTTCTGGGGCGGCGCTGGCAAAGAAATCCGAAACAAAGTTGCTGGCTGGATTCGAGGCAATTTCTTCAGGGGTCGCCACTTGTTGAAGCACCCCTTCACGCATGACAGCGATCCGATCACCGAGCCTCATGGCCTCGTTCATGTCGTGCGTGACAAAAACAATCGTCGTTTTCATTTTTTTATGTAACCGCAGCACCATGTCCTGTAAGCTGGTGCGCGAGATTGGATCCAGCGCCGAAAAAGGCTCGTCCATCAGCACCATCGGTGGTTTGGTCGCCAGCGCCCGGCAAATGCCCACCCGCTGCTGCTCGCCGCCGGACAGCTCGGCCGGCATCCGGTCGCGGTACTGTTTGGGCTCCAGGTCCACCGCAGTCAGCATCTCGTCAACCGTTTCACGAATCTGCTCCTTTGACCAGTGCTTCATCTGCGGAATCAGCGCAATGTTCTGCGCCACGGTCATGTTGGGAAACAGGGCGATCTGCTGCAGCACGTAGCCGATATTCCACCTTAAATCACGCAGATCCGTGTCAATGAGCCGCTTATCGTTAAAGTAAATGTTGCCGTCGGTCGGCTCGATCAGCCGGTTGATCATTTTCAGCGTGGTCGTTTTGCCAGAGCCGGACGCGCCGACCAGCACGAACAGCTCGCCGTCGCCGATTGTCAGGTTCAGGTCCTTGACCGCGGTAGTGCCTTCAAACTGCTTGACCACGTGTTCAAAACGCAAGACGTCTTTGGTCATCAGCGCGCCTCCTTTAACAGGCCATGCTTGGTCAGGTAAGTCTTGGCGACCGCACTGGCCGACTTCCCCTGCACGTTGACCTCGTAGTTCATTTCCTGCATATCCGCTTCAGAAATCTTACCGCCCAGCTGATTCAGCGCGGCGGTGAGCTTAGGATGATCTTTGGCAAACTGCGTCCGCATCAGCGGGGCGCCTTGGTAAACTGGGAACAGCTTGCGGTCATCCTGCAGGGCCAGCAAATGATACTGGCGGATCTGCGAGTCGGTCGAGTACCCATCCGTCACCTGCACCTGGCCGCGGTTGAGCGCCTGATAACGCATTGAGGAATCCAGCGTGTTGACCGTGAAACTGACGCCGTACTTGCTTTGGATGCCCTTGTAGCCGTCCTCGCGCGCGTTGAATTCAACATCAAACCCGGCCTTCAGCGGCGTGTTGAGCTTGGTCAGATCCGAGATCTTCGTGACCCCGTTCTGCTCGGCCCAGGCCTTTTTGACGACGACGGCATAGGTATTGTTATAGGCCATCGGTTTGCCGAGGCTTAGGCCCTGCTGATTCAGCAGGGATTCGGCGATTGGGTACGGGTCCTGGCCTTCAGCAATCTGCGCGGCCTGCTTCTTGGAAGGCTTCAACAGGCTGCTGACAACCGTCCCGGTGAATTCAGGGTAAATGTCGATTTTATCGCTTTTAAGTGCGCTGTAGAGAAAACTGGTCTGACCAAAGTTCGGCTTCAGTTCGACCTTCACGTTCGCATCCGCCTGCTCAATCAGATCCTTGTACATGTTGATCAGGATCTCGGGCTCAGAGCCCAGCTTGCCGGCCACAATGATGGTCTCCGGCTTTGGGGCCACCGTCTGATAGGTCGCATAGCCGCCAAAACCGAGCACCAACGCCCCTAAAACCACGGCGGACACCTGCCAGCGCCATTTGGAAAACATCGAGATGAACCAGGAAAACAGGATCGCCAGCAGTGCTGAGGCCAAAGCACCCAGCAGCGTCAGCGTCGGGTCGTTCAGGTTGATTCCGCGCATGATGATGTCGCCCAGGCCGCCGCCGCCAACCAGCGCCGCCAGGGTAGCAGTGCCGATGATCAGAACGGCCGCGGTGCGGACCCCGCCCAGGATCACGGGCATCGCCAGCGGCAGCTCGACCTTGATCAGGCGCTGCGGCTTGCTCATGCCAAAGGCTTCTTCGGCTTCTTTATAAGCCGGGTCGATTTCATGCAGCCCAGTGTACGTGTTTTGAAAAATCGGCAGCAGCGCGTAAACGACCAGGGCAATGATCGACGGCGCGGTGCCAATGCCGACGATGGGAATCAGCAGTCCCAGCAGGGCCAGGCTGGGAATCGTCTGTAAGATCCCCGTCACCTGCAGCAGAAAACCGGCAAACCGATCATGGTTTTGGGCCCAGATGCCCAGCGGAATCGCGATCAACAGCGCCAACAGCAGCGCGATCAAAGACAGCTGAAGGTGCTCCACCAGCTTGGTCAACAGCGTCCCGCGCTGGTCTAAAAAGGTCTCCCACAATGCCTGCATAGTGTCCTCCGTATCTAATTCTATGTACTCTAAAGATAACACTTTCCCACGTTTGGTAAGCAAACATTTGTACCGGGCTGCTTTACAACCACGGCCAAAAAGCCTACACTGATTGCACGATTTTTAAGCGAGGAGGGCGTCCATGCAAAATCAGACGAAGCAGGAAGAACAGGCACGCGTCGACTTCGTGCGGGCCAAGTTGACGCAGCGGCTGACCATCGTCAAGCAGCAACTGGCCCGGGCCCACCGTGAAACCACCCGCATTGAGCGGGCCTACGGTGATGCCACCCGCGTCAACATCACCGAAATCGATGACCGCATGGAAACCAATGCTGCTGTTCAACAGCAGAAGACCATGGTCGCCCGCGCCGTCGAAAACGAGCAGATTCTGGAAAAAGAGCAGCGGCGCCTGCGCCTGCTGCAAGACACGCCGTATTTTGGCCGCATCGACATCATTCAAGACGGCGAGCCTGACACCTTGTACATCGGGCTGGGCACGTTCATCGACCAGGACGACGACTTTCTGGTGTACGACTGGCGCGCACCGATTGCTTCAATATACTACAACGGGACGCTGGGGCAGGTGACCTACACCACCCCCTTCGGACCGGAAACCGTCGAGCTCGTCAACAAGCGCCAGTTCACCATTGAGCACGGCCGCATCACCAACATGTTCGACACCGACGAAACCGTCGGCGATGAGATCCTGCAATCCGTGTTAGGCGCGCAAAGCGACGTTTATATGAAGAACATCGTCGCGACCATTCAGCAGGAGCAAAACGACATCATTCGCGACACCAAGCACGACTTGCTGGTCGTGCAAGGCGTGGCGGGCTCAGGGAAAACCTCGGCGGTGCTGCAGCGCGTCGCCTACCTGCTGTATCACAGCCAAAAGGACCTGGACGCCGACCAAATGGTGATGTTCTCACCCAATCAGCTCTTTGCTAATTACATTTCCGAAGTGCTCCCGTCGCTGGGGGAAAAGAACATGCGCCAGGCGACGCTCGCCGAGTTTTTGGCCAAGCGCTTCTCCGGGCTGCACGTCGAGACCCTGTTTGAACGTTACGAGCGCGACCACGAAAGTCTGCCTGAAGCCGCCAAGGCAATCCGCCGCTACAAGGAGCGCGCCAGCTACCTCGATGAGCTGAAGGCCTACGCCAACACGCCAGGCCGCATCCCGTACTTCATCGATATCACATTGAACGGGGAGGTCTTCTTCTCCGCCAAAACCATCACGAAGATTTTTGCCAGCCAGCCGGCCCAAGCCACTGCGGCCAACAAATTCCTCGACACCAAGAACGCCCTGATCAAACGGCTCAAGACCCGCATCAAGCTCGCGATTTACGACGACTGGGTGCAGGAGCGCCTGGGCAGCCTGTCGTCTGGCGAAGCCCGCGACATTTTAGGCGATAAGCGCTTTGAAAACGGCGAAGATGAGCAGCGCTACATCGCCACCCAGCTGGTTAAGGACGCCTTTTCGCCGGTTTACGATGCGATTTACAACGATTACTTCCTCGACCCCTACCAGGACTATGCCCGTTTCCTGGCGCAGTGCCAGCCGCCGGTCGCCGGCAACGTCTGGGCCGAAATGAGCCGCGCCTACCAAACCGACCTTGAGGCCCACATTCTGCGCCTGGCCGACGCCGCCCCAGTGCTGTACCTGCGCGACCTGATCGCCGGCTCCGGGCAAAATCACGCGATCCAGTACGTCTTCATCGATGAGATGCAGGACTACTCGATGGCCCAGCTGCGCTACCTCCACTTCGCCTTTCCCAAGGCTAAGCTCACCCTGCTCGGCGACGCGCGCCAGGATGTGTTCACGACCGACTATCAGCCCAGCGACTTCATCCACGAGATCTCAGCGGTTTTTGCCACCAGTTCAGTGCGCCTGATCAACCTCAACCGCAGCTACCGGTCGACTCTGCCGATTACCAACTTCGCCAAGGCTCTCTTGCCGGTCAACGACCACATTCAGGCCTTCACCCGCGGCGGCACCAAGCCGCAACTCGTGACCGTGCCCAAAAATGCCTACCGCACCGGGCTGATTCGCACCCTCAACCAGCTGCTGGAAACCAACACGACGGTGGCCGTGCTCACGCGCGACGCGGCCCAGGCCGCCCAGCTGTTCACCACGCTGCAACTCGACGTGCCGGTGCAGCTACTAACGGCAAGCGACCATCAGCTCCACGCCGGCTGCGTCATTCTGCCGGTCTACCTGGCTAAAGGCCTGGAGTTCGACGCGGTGGTCGGCTTTGACATTTCCGCCGGCACCTACGACCAGGCCAGCGACGCCGACGTCCTGTACACCCTGGCGTCCCGCGCCTTGCACACCCTGATCCTCATCGCGCTGGACCGGCCGAGCCCGCTGGTTGCGGCGCTGCCCAAGGACTTGTACGAAACGATCGACGCCGCGGACCATGCGGCTGCCTCAAATCCGGCTCACTAACGCAAACGAGGCGACTGAGACAAAATTGCCTAGTCGCGTTCCATCAAGCAACGCCCAAGTGCACAAACGCCCCTGCACCGCGATTCTAAAAACGAGTCGTGGTGCAGGGGCGCTTTTGCTTTGGGCTAAAACCGCTTGATGTCTCAGCCTCTCGTTTTTATGATACTGCCCGGTGTTTGGCCTCGCGACTGACCAGCCAAATCAGGTAGATGCCCACTGCCAGGTGGACCACTACCATGACCCAGAGGAACAGCTGGTCCTGCCAATTATCCCCAATGTAAGAGCCGGCACTGGCCCCGCCCGGGGAGAAATAGTAGGAGAAAGCGTCAAAGAAGGCATGCAGAAAAATGGTGAACCCAAGGTTGTGCGTCAGCAGGTAAATGCCGGCGGCGCCCAGCCCCAAGGCCGTGGCGTACAGCACCTGGATCAGCGTCTGCTTCAGATCCTGGTTGCTGCCCAAATTGGTCAGGTGAATCGCCCCAAAGCACAACGCGGACATCACCCCGCTCCACCAAAACGCTGACAGGTGCCGCGGCGTGTGGCGATAAAAGAGAAACAAGAGCAGACCGCGCGTTATTACCTCCTCAAAAATGCCAGCGGACAGCCCGAACAGTACCGCCCGCCCCAGCCGGTGCGCCGAAAACGTTGGCAGTGGCCCGTAATCCAGGCAGCCGACGACCAGCATGGTCATCACCGCCAAAATCCCGAGGCGGACGTGTTGCGGCTTAGCCAGCAGCGGCAGGTGCAGCCACCACATCGCAAGGGTCAGCATCACCAGCCCGCCGGCAATTTCACCCAGGCTCTCCCAGGTGTCGCCGTTCAGGCCAAGCCTAGCCGTCAGCAGCATTTCCACAAAGATCCCGACGATACCGGCCACGATGATTGCCGCCATTTTAAACCCAAAGTGTTTGACCTGCGGCTTAAAGAAATCCATTTTCCCCACCCTTTCTCATCGCCTTCATTTTGCCCCTCAGCACGCGGATTGCCAAATAAAAAACCGCCCAGGGCAGCTGGACGTTCGTCTCACAGCATCAGCGCCGCGAGGTTGTTCAAAAAATGGAGGAACATCGAGTACCGAATGTCGCCGGTGTAGGCATAGGTCAGCGCGAAAACCGCGCCCAGAGCACTGTAAATCGCCCAATTGAGCGGATCAGTGAAAGAAGTGTGCGCCAAGCCGAAGACCATCGAGGACAGGACCACAGCCACCACGCGCCAGCCAATTTTTTCCTGGTGCGGGAAGCTGTGCATCAGCAGGCCTCGGAATAAGAGCTCCTCAACAGCCGGGCCGCCGACGCAGGCAATCAGCGTCATGGCCAGCGGCGCCTGCTGCATGATCGCCATCAGACTGCTTTGGTTCGCCGGCTCGCTAGTCGCGCCGTGCGCCTGCAGCAGCCCGCCGGCGATTTGCACCCCGTACATCAGCAGCACCATCAGCGCCTCAAACCCGACCATTTTTAAATCCAGTGGTTTACGGTGCCAGTGCGCGGCATCCTCTTTGCTCAGGAACCACTGGTAGGTGCGCCAAAGCAGGAGCAGCAGAATCCCGAACACCACCGTGAACAGGCCGGCAACCACCAGCGTGCCGGCGCGCCCGTGGGAGCGAAGCGTTGGCACCAGCACCATGTACTCGGCGTAACTGTATGCCAGAAATAGCAAGAAGACGATGCCGAGGCGCTTCAGTGTGGTTTTAATCATGGCTATCCTCCTTCGCGTCACTCGGCGACGATGTCCGCACCCAAGCTGCCGGCGATCACCGCCGCCTGAAACTGGTTGATTTTCAGCCCCTGCAGCAGCGCCGGCGTGAACAAGAGACTGTCAAAGCGCGTTTTGGCCAAGTTGACCTGCGAAAGCTTGGCGTCGGAAAAATCCGCACCGGTCACGTCGCCGCCGAAAATTTTGAGTCCGGGCTTAACCATGCTGGCGGCCTGAAAACTGCTTTCGGTCAGCTTGGTGTCAACAAATTGGACGTTCTTGAGCTTGGCCTCGGCCAGGATCAAGTATGTGGCTTGGCAGTCCTGCACCGTCACCTCGCGCCAAGTGCTGCGCGTGAAGTCGGCGCCCATCAGCTGACAGCCTTCAAAGCGGCAGCGGTACATCACGCTGCCGGTGAAATCCGCGGTGAGAAAGCGACTGCCTTTCACGGTGCAATCCAGCCACTCGCCGCCGCGAAAATCGGTTTGCGCAAAGCGGCAGTTGGCGAACGTCACGCCGGAGAGTCGAATGTCTTCGCTGGACACCGTCAAGCTGCAGCCGCTGTACGTCTGGTCCTCTTGCACCTCGTCTAGGCTCAGGGTCTGCCCCTTGATCATCGCTGCCACCGCCTTGTCAATTATGAGTTCCATCCTAGCATACTTTTAAAAATGGCGAAAAAATAGGCCCGACATCTCTGTCGGGCCACCGCAGCCGTTTACCGGATTTGAACCGGTGACCTCATCCTTACCATGGATGCGCTCTACCTGCTGAGCTAAAACGGCATGGGGTTGTTTACCTAAAAACAACTGCCTAAACAATATACTATATATCCCCAGTGCCTTGCAACCCTACACGCCTAAAAAGTGCCTCATTTTTCGCCACGCCACTCGGCGCCAAACTCAGCCAGGTAATCTGTCATCACCTGCTGGCGATGCGCGGCGAGCCGGCGAGCGGCTGGCGTGTTCATCTGAGCGGCTAAGTGCAGGAGCTTTTCGTGAAAATGGTTGATGATGGTGCTTTCGCCTTGCCGGTAGCTGGCCGCGTCCAGCTGCGTGCGCGGCGGCAAGGCCGGGTCGTACAGGCGGGTAGCATGCGCGCCGCCGTACATCATAGTACGGGCAATGCCGATGGCGCCGATGGCATCCAGCCGGTCGGCGTCTTGCACCAGCTGACCTTCCAGACTTAGCGGCTGTTTACACGCCAGACTGGCCTTGAAACTCATGTGATCGATGATGGCGAGCACGGCGGTTCTCTGTGCCGCCGTCAATCCGGCTGCGGTCATCGCCGCCACGGTCCGCTTTTTGGCTGCGGCCACATCGGCCACCAGTTTATCGTCGTACGTATCATGCAGGGTCGCCGCCGCCAGCGCGATGGTCGCATCGGCAGCCGGCGTGCCTTTGAGCAGCGTCTTAGTGGTCGCCACCACCCGGCGAATGTGGTCCATGTTGTGGCCGCTCGCGTCTTTGCCAAGCACCTTTTGTGCGTAGGCCATCAATTGTTCTTCTTGGGTCATCAGCCGCTCCTTTTCCTTTGCGTTTCACGCCTTCATCTCGGTATGCTTAAGATAGTGACCGAAAGCCCGCCGCGAAAGGACGTGGTACTGTGAAATTGCGCCATTTACAAATCAATCAGACCCTGAATCAGTTTAGCCGCCTGACGCCCAGCGACGGCGCCGAGGGCCGCCCCGTTGCCCAGCAGAACCTGCTGTTTTGGGTTGCGGCGGAACCGGTGCCGCCAACGCCCACTGAGCTTGCTGAGGCGATGGGCTTGTCCAAGGCGGCGATCACCAAAATGATGGGGCCGCTCCTCGATGATCAGCTGCTCATGAAGACCATCGACCCCGATGATAACCGCAGCTTCACCCTGACCCTCACTGAGGATGGCAAGCAGGCGGTGCGGGACATGAGCGATGACTACTTCAAGCCGATGAACGCGCTGCGCGAAGGCCTCGGCAAAAAGAAGTTCAACAAGCTGATCAATCTGCTCGATCAGGCTAATGAGGTCCTGGTCGGCGCCGATGAGTGATCACTGCGGCAGGTGAAAGCCCTGCTCGCGCAAAATCTGACCGATCTCCAGGCGATGATGGAGGTCGGTTTTTGTATACGCCAAAAGGCTGTCGGTGAACGTCTCCTCGCGGGCGTTCCACGCCCGGGTCCGGTAATAATTGTTCAGGGTGGTATCATAATCTTTAAGGTCTTGGGCAGCCGGATAGGCGTTTTCACCGACCACAGCGGCGTGCGGCAGCCGCGGCTTCTGCTGCGGTGCTTCCGCCGGCACGCCGACCATCAGGCCGAGCACTGGGAACGTGAAGCGCGGCAAGGCCAGCAAGGCGAGCATCTGCCGCGGATCATTCAAGACGCTGCCCAGGAAGCACCCACCCAGCCCGTTTCGCTCGGCTTCAGCCAGCACATTCTGCGCGGCCAGTTCAGCGTCGGCAACGCCGCCGAAAAAGCCGGCCCAACCGGTAAAATGAGCCGCCTGTTCTTCTGTCAGGTGAGCAGTTTCGATATTGCGGTACTGGTCCAGCACAAACACGTAAAGCAGACCCTCACCTGCCACAAACGGGCAGTTCGTGAGGTCTGCAATGCGCTGACGCTTTTGCGGATCGGTCACCTTAATCAGCGTGACCTGCTGCAAGAAGTTGCTTGAGGCTGTCGCCTGGGCCACGTCCTCCAGGGTCTGCTGCTGCGCAAGGCTCGGAGCCGCACTGAATTTGCGAATGCTGCGGTGATGCAACCCGCTATGATTATTGGTCATAAAAGTCACTCTTTTCTCAAAGAAGGTTTTCTAATGTCTAAGTCTACCACGATTCCAGAAGCAATTAAGGTGCGCGGGGCAGCCGTGCACAATCTCAAGCACCTCGACGTTGACATCCCCCTGCACAAGCTGGTCGCCATCACCGGCCGCTCCGGCTCCGGCAAGTCCTCACTGGCGATGGGCGTCCTGTACGCGGAAGGCATGCGGCGGTATGTGTCCGCCTTGTCGACCTACACCCGGCGCCGCCTGGGCCAGGTCGGCCACGCGCAGGTCGAGTCGATCGAGCACATTCCCAGTGCCATCGCGCTGCGCCAGCGGCCCGTCGTGCCTGGCATACGCTCCACCGTCGGCACCACGACCGAGGCGCTGAATGTGCTGCGGCTGGCTTTTTCCCGGCTCGGCTCGGTGCGCTGTCCCAACGGCCACCAGCTGCCACCAACGCTGACGATCGCCCGCCTCATGGATCTGCCGAATCAGCCAGGCAGCGGCATGGGCATGTTGACCTGCCCCGTTTGCGGGGCGCAATTTAAGGCCTTTGGCGCCGAGGACTTCGCCTTTAATGCAGCTGGCGCCTGCCCCACCTGCAACGGCACCGGGGTCGCGCGCACCCTTGCGCCAGAGCGGCTGATTCCTGATCAATCGCTGACCATCCGCCAAGGGGCCGTGGCTTCATGGCGCCTGCCTGGCCGCAATTTTATGATGAATGTGGCGCAGCAGATCGGCATCGACATCGACACGCCGTTCAAGGATCTGCCTGCGGCTCAGCAAGAAATGGTCTGGCACGGCAAAAAGCAGACCTACGCTATCAACATTCCGTCCAAGACTGGCAAAATTTTCCACATGAACAACGCGATGTACGAAAATGCCTTTAACGCCGTTGAGGACTCGATGGCCACCACCACTAACGAGCGGGCCATCACCCGCCTGAACCGGTTCTACCGCTTCGACGTCTGCCCGACCTGCCATGGCTCCCGCTTTCGTCCAGAGCTCCTGCACCAGCTAATCAACGGCAAAAACATCGCCGAGGTCTCAGACATGACTCTCAGCGAACTGGAAGCCTTCATTCCGACCATCTACACCTGGCTGCCGGATGACATGCAGGCGCTGGCGCACGATGTGCTGCGCGAGCTGACCACGGTGCTCAAACCGCTTATCGACCTCGGCCTGTCCTACCTGCAACTCAGCCGCGCCGGCGCGACCCTGTCCACCGGCGAGCTTCAGCGCATCCAGCTGGCCCGCACCCTGCGCACCCAAACTACCGGCGTCCTTTACGTGCTGGATGAGCCTTCCATCGGCCTGCACCCGGCTAACGTCGCCGGCCTGATCGACGTCATGCGCAGTTTGGTCAACCAAGGCAACTCAGTCGTTGTGGTCGACCACGACACGGCCATCATTGACGCTGCCGACGAGGTGCTGGAAATCGGCCCTGGGGCCGGTGAGGCGGGCGGTCGCTTGCTGAATCAAGGCACGCCGGCCGCAGTCGCCAAACAGTCGAACTCACTGATTGGGCCGTACCTGACCGGCCGCGCCAAGATGATCGTGCGCCCAACCGCTGAGGCAAAGACAACCACCGCCAAAAAGTGGTACGGCCTGACCGTCACGGACCGGTTCAACCTGCACAACCTGACCGTTCAGTTTCCGGTCAACCAGCTCAGCGTGGTGTCTGGCTTTTCCGGCTCCGGGAAGTCGACGCTGGTCTTTGACGCGCTGGTGCCAGCGCTGACGGCCACCAAAACCAACCCGGCCCCGAGTTTTGTCAAAGACCTGCACCGCGGCGGGCTACGGCGAGTCGTGGCCATCGACGCCAGCCCAGTCGGCAAGAATGTGCGCTCCACCGTTGCCACCTACACCAACATTTTGGACCGCCTGCGCGACTTGTTCGCCAGCTTGCCGGAAAGTCAGCAGCGCGGCTACACCGCCAGCAATTTTTCCTACAACGTCACTGCCGGCGCGTGCCCAACCTGCGGGGGCACCGGGCAGATCAGCTTGGACATTCAGTACCTGCCGGATATGCAGCAAGTCTGCCCGACCTGTGGCGGCCGCCGTTACAACCCAGAAGTTCTGGACGTAAAGTGGCACGGACAGTCCATCGCGGATCTGCTCGACTTGTCGGTCGACGCCGCGCTGCCTGTCTTTAAAGGCGAGGCTGCCATCGAAGCGACGTTGCAGACACTGCACGACATGGGCCTTGGCTACCTGCACCTCGGTGAAAGCACCCCGTCCCTATCCGGCGGGGAGGCCCAGCGGTTGAAGCTGACCGCCCACATGGGCCGGACCCAGAAAGGCACCTTGTTTGTGTTTGATGAGCCTTCCGTCGGCCTGCATCCCCTGGACGTGGCGACCCTGCTGCAAGTGTTCCAGCGCCTGATCGACGCCGGCGGAACCGTTTTGACCATCGAGCATGACTTGGATGTGCTCGCCAACGCGGATTACCTGCTCGATCTTGGGCCGGAAGGTGGGCGGTTCGGTGGCCAAATTGTCACCAGCGGCACGCCAAAAGAAGTTGCACAAAGCACTGACGGCCACACTGGTGCCTTCCTCAAGGCGCACCTGGCCAAATTTACCCATTAAGGCACAGAAAAACGCACCGGCTCGCTTGGCTAACAAGCTTGTCGATGCGTTTTAAGTTTGGCTACGGCACCCGCCGATGCTTCTTGACGGCGCGCACAATGAGCGTGATCACCAGGGCGACTGCCGCCACCGCAACGGCGATGATCCCAGTGTTCTGCCACCAAGCGCGGCGGTTGCCGCGGTCGGCCTCCTTGGCGGTCGCCTCAGAGTACGGCACCCGGTGACCGGTGACCAGCAGGCGGTGAGAATTGATCCCCACCGGGGTGCAGGTCATCAGCGTGGCCAGATCCCGTTCCGCCTCGATCTTGAGGCTGGACGTGTCATCGGGCTCGATCACCTTGATCTGGTGGACCTTGTAAGCCAGGTGCTTGTCGTTCACCGTGATGATGAACTGCTGCCCCTTGTTCAGGTCCTCCAGGTCATCGAACAGCGTCTTGCTCGGGACCCCACTGTGCGCCGAGATCACCGTGTGGGTGCTCTTGCCCCCGGTCGGGTAGCTGGTCCCTGGCAGCACGACGGCGCCAGAGGCCAGCAGGGTGTCACTGACGGTGTCGTACAGTGGCACGTTGACCTTCAACTTGGGGATCGTGACGGCGCCAATCAGGTGCTTCTTCAGGGCGCTGACGTCCTGGATCCCTTTACCCGGCTGCCGGAAGACATCGGCGTTCGGCCGCATCCCGGTTTCTGCCAGGCGCTTGTTGAATTCCTTTTGTGCCTTCTCGCGGTCCGCGGCGTTCTTTTTCGCGGTTTCGGCGTCCCGCTTGAGGCGGTATTCCACCACCACGAAGTTGACGGCACGGGCCACGAACGGATAAGCGAAGACGGCCAAGCCAATGAAAAAGACGATGATCACGAGCAGGTCCGTGAAGAGGGTCGCTTTTTTACGTTTCTTTTTGGCCATCCAGCCTCATCTCCGTTTCGTTGATTACGCGCGGCGCTTCTTGATCATCACCGCCGTGCCCATCGCTGCCGTCCCCACGATCAGGAAGGCCACGATGCCCATGGAACCAGTGATCGGCAGAACGCCGTCGATCGGGGTGTTTTCAACTTCGGCATACAGATTATTATCGGTGTTCAGTTCAAGCTTGCCATCTGCCCCTTTGGTGATCGAGAAATCCAGCGGGGTATCAGACTTAGCGTAGCCGTCTGGCGCCTTGATTTCGTGCAACTTATAGTCACCGGTTTCTAGCCCTCTGATTTGCAGGTTACCCTCGTTACCTACTGAACTACCCGTTTCAAAGGTTGTCCCTGTCTCATTCCAGACAATGTCATCCGTTGCGTACACCCCATCGACATTCTTGAGGGTTGCCTTACCATCAAACTCGGCATACTCAGTGATATCACCGCGTTGGCGTGAAACCTTAAAGGTTGCACCGGCCAGCTTAATATCGTCGTCATTGGAGTCTACCTTAGTGAACTTGTAGCCCCCGGTTTCAACTTCCTTAGCCTTGGCCACAATTGATTCATCACCAAGCGTTACCCCGAATTCGTTACCGATATCTTGAGTCGGTACCGCATATTCGTTAATCACAACAGTATAGGTAAACTTCACCTGCGTGCCGGCAATCGCATTCAGCAGTTCAGTCAGCTTATCCTGATTAGCCGTTGCAAAGTCAATATTGTATGTAAACCCAGCCTTGCTATTTGCGTCACCTGATATGATTGTTCGTTGTGCTAAATCAGTGAAGAGCTGCGTCACGTCCTCCCCATCGGCTTCGATTTTATCAATTCCTTTAAGGGTCGTTCCCACTTCGGTCATTTGGTCCTTGATGTTAAGCTTATTGTAGAGGTATTCTCCGTTGGCTTTCTTATCTTTAATGTTACCCGGAATATTCACGCGAGCATCGTATGAAATTTCTTCACCAACTTCGAAGTTATAGACCTTTTCATCTGAAGAATTTTCATCCTTGGTGTTTGTGATTTGCTTTTCGATGGCACTATTTTTGGCATACAGGTGAATATCCTCGAAGTACTTACCCTCATCGTCCGTGATAGGCATCCCAAAAACTAGCGGCAAGCTCATGAACATGTTGCTGTTACCTAGCGTTTCGCTCCGAACTTCTTCAGCTAGGTAGATTTGATACTTATCACCCGTCTTGGTGACCACGTTATTAAACTTGGCAACACCATCATTGCCTGTGATCACACTGTCGCCCTTTACAGCACCGGCGCCAATCCAGGTGCCCTTGTTTTGCGACCATTCATGACTAATTTGCGTTGTTGCTTTCTTAATCGCCTCTGTCAAAGTCAGTGATTCGTCTTTTTCCATCAAGTCCGGTACCATGGAATCAACTAACCCACGAATGTTATAAAGATCAAACTGAACACCCGGAACAGGCTTTGAGCCTTCAAAAGTCATCTGCGCCCCAGTGTTTTGCTGAGGGGTTGAATCAGCATCAAGGAAGCTGAGCTTATGTACGTTGACGGTGACCGTTTCCGGTAGCTTATTGTCTGTCTTAGCCTTCGCCGCCGTGGTCACGTTTGGGGAAGTTGCGGCAACTGTGGTCATCGTGGTGAGGGCCATCGAGCAAACCATCAGGCCTGCCATCGTGAAGCGAGTCAGTTTAGTTGCTTTTGTCATTGTTGTGTTCTCCTTATCGGTTGAGTTGGTGGCGACGCGTTGTCCGCCAAGCGAAGAGCATCAGAAGCATTCCAAGCGCAATCATCGCAAAACTGATCAGATTGCCAGTCTGCGGTAAGCGGCCGGAAGACGGCTTGTCCGGGGTGGTCGGAGCCGCTGGGGTCGTTGGCGTCGTCGGTTGGAAAGGGTCGGTCTTGCGCGCGTTGTAGACACGCGGGCGGCCCTTTTCAATCGTCGGCTTCAGCACGACACCGGATTCGGTTTCGTCCATTGGTTCCCCGTTGATCAGTACCGGGTTTTTGCTGCCGTCTTCCTTTTCCCAAGAAGTGGGAATTTCAACTTTAACGCCCTTATCACCCAAGTCATTCACATAGCCTGGCACGGAACGCAATTCTTCGAAGTAGTACGTGCCCGACGGAAGGAAGCGTTCGCCGGTGTTCACAAGGCCATCCTTGTCGGAGATGAACTTGTTCACCTTGTCATCGTTGAGCGGGTCTGCGGATTCAACCCATTCGTTCTTCAGGTCGGTCACTTCGGACATGCTCAGGTAGCGCTTCTGCCCATTTTGAATCTCGTAAAGGGCAAACACGGCACCTTCCAGACGAACATCCTCACCGGTCGCGGTCCGGCCAAACTTGAAGAAGTACGGATCGCGAACATAGCCGATGTTCTTGGAGTAGATGTGAATCGTGCTCAAGTACTCATTGGCCGAGTTGCGCTGCGGCAGGACCACCATGAGCGGCGCTGCCTTGCGTGACAAGTCGACGTTGACAAGTGACTCCGCACCAACCCCGGTTTCAATGATCAGGTAGGCGGCGTATTGATCACCCACTTTGGTCGGCACGGTGAAGCGGGCAATCCCGTCTTCAGCCTTGCCGGCAACTGTGCTAGTTTCGGTTGTCTGCTCCGCGATAGTGGCGAAATCCGCTTCGGCTTCTTTCAACGCCTCGCTACGTTTCTTATTCGCCCACTCGTCGACGAACGCTTTCACCGGCTGGCCCTTCGCCCGCGCTTCGTTGTATGCCGAAGTGGCATCAAACAGCTTGAAGGTCGCGCCGTTCAGGCCGAAGGTGTTGTCGGTTTGAATCTGGTCAAGAAGTTCCCCGGTGTTGTTGTAGTTCCAGGAGAAATCCCCCCATTCATCATCCGGCCGGGCGGTGGTGCGAATATCGCGGTTGATCCGTTTGTGGATCACGATCTCCGTGTTCTTAGGCGCCGCCTCGGCCGCAGCCGTGGCCTGCGGTTTCAAAAATGGGATCGCCAACGCCGCGGCGGCGGCAAACAGCAGAAGTTTTTTCAACATGTTAGCGCACCTCCATTTCGCGGGTGTGGCGGAAGAAAAGCCAAAGGCCAACGGCAAGGGCCACGATCATCGCCGCCATCGCGACGAAGGCTGACGTGCCCGGACCACCAGTTGCTGGCAGCACCGGATCGATTGGCTCGTTGTTCACGGTCATATTGATCTGATTATGGGTCACACTGACCGCGGTTAGCTCGGAATCGAAGGTGTAGCCCTTATCCAGCGCAATGTCATCGGCACTGTATTCCAGGCTCACTTCGCCGTTCTTGCCGATAGTCAGGGTGAACTTACCTTCCAGCGTTTTATAGCCGCTTGGTGCGACCAATTCTTCAAGGGTGTAGACACCAGCAGTGAGATCGGTAAAGTTTAGCTTGCCGTCCTCGGTGGTTGCCTCTTTGTCATAGTCGTCGCCAGTGATCTTGAAGACCGCCCCATTAAGGTAGTCCTCAGGTTCACCCTTCTTGGTCAAATCAAGGCGGAATGGCTTAAGGGCATTCTTAAACTTTCCGGCTTCACCCCACTTGGTATCCCAAGTAATACTACCGTCGGCCTTGATCTCTACTTGAATACCTTCTGCTGGCAATCCTTTATGACCAGTCGGGGTCTCAATTTCCTTCATGGTGTATTTTCCCGGACGCACCTTGGTGAAGTTAACCACGCCGTTATCTCCGGTGATGTTGGAAACGTACTTTTCAATCTCATCATCGTAGAGGGCAAACTTTGCACCCTTCAGCGTTTGGCCTGCGTCGCCGATCTTGGTGAAGGAAACATCGACTTCTTCCTTTTCTTGGAAGATTTTGACCATGTTCGTTTTCTCGCTATAAACCTTTTCCTCTTGATTCTTTTCATCTTGCATAAACCATTCGGAGGTGGCAACGTTCTCCATCCAGAATTTACCATCTGGCAGGTCAGCTTCTGCAGTGGTCGGCTCAATGGCCAAGCGAATACTGAAGAATCCCTTAGTAAATTTGAGCTGTTTGATCTGCTCCGCATCAAGCTTCACTGTCACCCTCGTTCGGCCGCCTTCGTCTTGCGTGACGATTTGGTTAGCTGGTAGGGAAATGACGCGAGAAGCGCTGGTTACCGTACGATCACCAAACAAGCTAACTGCTGGTTGCGTGCGGGAGCTCGAAAGCTTAACCCCTGCTGGCAGCAGATCAGTAATCTCAATTCTGTCTGGCCGAGCGATGTAGTCACCAACCTGGCTGTACAGCTGTTGGTTGAGGTAGTAGTAAAGTTGCTTGCCACCTGCGTTATTTTGACCGGTTTGCGGATTAACGTAATAGTCGTTGACCTTCTCTCCGTCCATTTCGTTAGGCGTGTAGATCGCACCTTTATCACGGATGTCTTGCTCCGTGCCACCACCCGCATCAGAATTAGTCGTGACACTCTTATTGACTGCAACGTCCGGGTTAAAGAGCTTGATGTCCCCACTGGCATTGGCCAGCCACGTTGAGGTCGCCTGCGAGCCAGTTCCGCGAACAAACTTAAATGTGTGACCAGTCAGGTTGAAAGCGACGGCACCATACTCAAACCGGTCGCCAGTGATGTTATCGCCCCACTCGTCGTCTTCTAAGTTGTTAGGATTGTCCCAGTTGCCCCAGTAACGAGCCGTGTACCCCGTGACATCGCCTGCGCCTGCCTTATCGGCTTCGACCCAGGTGTTAGGCGGAGTCCCATTACGCCACGAATTAACGGAAGTTTTACTGTTGCTCGGCCCAAGCCGGGTTGCGTTAAACGCGGTGTTTTTTACCCAGTCGGTCTTAACAACACTCGCCGTCAAGCCTTGCATTGAACCAGCGAATTCCCCTGGGTTAAGTGACGTGAACGTCAGTTGAGGACTGCCAGTCGCGTTTTCGGAAGTGACAAAGTTGATCAAGCGGCTCGGATCGTTCGCCTGGAAGAACTGAACCTCCCAGTCCAGGGCAAAGATATTCGCGATCGAGATCCCTGAGTAGAAGTTACTAGAAAAATCGATTCCCATCGGATTAGGGTAATTCCATTCGAGGTTGTTCTGGCGCCGTTGGATATTGTTTACCGTCACATACGCGCCAATGTCGACCGGATTGAGATTTGTATCCAGAACTTGGCCGACGTTGCTGTAATAAACGCGAATTTCGAATTTTGTCGGTGGGTTAGTACGCGAGAAAATCACTGCGGCTGAAGTGCCAGTCGTGTAATCAGTCGAGACCTTTTTTTCCATGTCTTCCCGCGAACCATACTTGCCACGGCCAGCCTGACTGTTCACGCTTTTGTCGTAGTAATTAACACCTTGACTATTGTTGAGAGGTATTTCTACGCCGTCAGAATAGGCGGCTACCCGGAAGTTCTGGGCCTGAACCGAGCTACTGAGCATCAGGTTAACGGCATTGAGATCTGCGCCGCCGCCTGGCTTGGTAATATTGCCGATCGCTTTTGTTTCTGGCAATACTGCCGCCAGTTCTTCGGCTGCTTCGGCCTCGTCTTCAGTCGCTTCTGCTTCTGGCGCTTCCGGAGCAGCTTCTTCAACTGCCGGGGCTTCCGGCAGTGCCACTTCGTGCGGGCCGGCCTGATCCTCGTTCAGGATATCAGCTTGAACATCCGCATCAGGGTCGGCGTCGGCGTCAGGGTCGGCATCCCCTGCCGCGGCTGCTTCATCGCCAGCGGTGTGAACCGCAACGCCCGCAGGCATCTGGGCGGTTCGGCCGCCTTTTTGGTTAGCCTGGACAGCGACGAAGATCTTGCGCACGTCCTTGCGGGTCGTATATTTCAACGTGCCCTTAGCCGTTTGACTATAGTCTTTTTCAATTTGCCATTGTTCCGCCGGGGTCGTGGCCTGGGTCGCTTGAACCAGATCATTCTCCTGCGGTGCGAGCTGATCGTTGCCCGCCTCATCGGTGCTGACCCGCAGCTTTAATGCGCGCAGGTCAGTGGTGTGATAGCGCTGATAGTTCAGCGTCCAGGTGATCTCATCGCCTGTCTCCTCGCCGCTGACCGTCACCCGCTGCTGCTCATCATCCAGGATGACGTGTTCTTCGGGCGGAGCGACCGCATTGACGTTCACTCCGCTCAGGCTGGCGGCCTGAGTCAAGAGCAACACCAGCACCATGAGGCCGTGCATGATAGTTTTTTTCATGTGGTTCCTCCTTAACGTGTGATCCCTACCTCAGCGAGACACGCTAACCGTCGTCATAGTACGGTTTAAAAAAACGCATACATTCCCCTCCAAACTTATGAATACGGTTATTTTTTACCTATTTAAATCCTAGCATGTTGCCTCACTCACAAGAAAATCAGACATTTGTTATTTATATAATTATGTAAAGAAAAAGCCCGGACCCCTTTGATAAGAGAATGCGGGCTTTTTGGCAATTGATGATAACGTCTAGCTACTTGATGATTTTCTCAATTTCCGTCAATTCATCAGGAGTAAAGTCCAGGTGTGAACAAGATCTTAAGTTATCCACTAAGTGATCCGTACTGGTGGTTCCAGTGATCACGCTGGTGACGACCGGATCACGCAGCAGCCAGGCCAGCGCCATCTGGGCCAGTGTCTGGTCGCGGCCTTTTGCCAGCTCGTTGAGCGCATTGATCTTGGTGACGACAGCGGCCCGCCCATTGGCAAACGTGGCCTCGTTCGTCGGGTGGATCTTGAAGGTCTCCGGAATGCCGCCGAGGTAGCGGTCAGAGAGCAGCCCCTCCGAAAGCGGGCCGTACGCCACCAGACCGGCCCCGGCGTCGCGCAGCACATTAAGCAGCCCGCTGGTTTCGACGCTGCGGTTAAACATGTTGTAGCTCATCTGGTCGACCACAAACGGGGTGCCGAGGTCCTGGAAAAGAATGAACAATACAAAAAGGCCTGCATCCCTGATTTAACAGGAATACAGACCGATAGTTAACCTAGTGAATCTTATCTGTTAGCTAATGATCTTATCGATTGTCGCCAACTCATCCGCCGTAAAGTCCAGGTGTGAACAAGCTTTCAGGTTATCCTCGAGGTGCGCCACGCTAGTCGTGCCAATGATCACGCTCGTGACGACCGTATCCCGCAGCAGCCAGGCCAGCGCCATCTGTGCCAGCGTCTGGTCGCGTCCCGCGGCCAGGTCGTTCAAGGCATTAAGCTTGGTGACCACCGAAGCGCGGCCGGCGGCAAAGGTCGCCTCGTTGGTGGGGTGGATCTTGAACGTCTCCGGAATCCCCGTCAGGTACCGATCGGAAAGCAGGCCCTCAGACAGTGGCCCATAAGCAACCAGCCCTGCCCCGGCATCACGCAGCACGTCCAGCAGGCCGGTGGTTTCGACACTGCGGTTGAACATGTTGTAGCTCATCTGGTCGACCACAAACGGCGTGCCCAAGTCCTGGAACAAGCGGATTGCACGCTTAGCCTGCGGCGTGTCATAGTTCGAGACCCCGATGTACAGCGCCTTGCCCTGCCGCACGACGTCATCCAGCGCCCGCACGGTTTCGGCCACATCCACAGTGTCGTCGAAGCGGTGCGCGTAAAATAAATCGACGTAATCTAACTGCAGGCGCTGTAGCGAGTCGTCGATGCCTTGCAGCACCGCCTTGCGCGAGGTGCCCGTGCCGTAGGGGCCGGGATGGATCTCGTAGCCGACTTTGGTGGAAATCACCAACTCGTCGCGATACGGTTTCAGCTCATTGCCGAGGATCTGGCCCAGTAAGCTTTCGCTGGAGCCAAAGTCCCCGTCGCCGTAGTGGTTGGCCACATCAAAGTGGAACACCCCGCGGTCAAAAGCAGCCAGGATGACCTCCCGGCGCGCTGCGAGTGGGTCCGCTGAGCCGAAGTGCTGCCAGAGCCCCAGCGAGATCGCCGGCAGCATCAGGCCGCTTTTCCCGGCATGCCGCACTGGCACGTTCGCGTAACGATTTTCGTCTGCGTGATACATGTGATCACTCTCCTTTAGTTTGCCTTAACGGTACCACGAAGCCGGCCAAAAGCATAAGAAAAGCGCCGCTGGGTGCGGCACTCACAGCTTGAAGTAATCAGCCAAAAAGTTAGCCAGGCCGTCCTCGGTGTTGGGGCCGGTTTCGTACTTGGCGGCCGCCTTAACGGCTGGCACCGCGTTACCCATCGCGACCGAGATGCCGGCACTTTGCAGCATCCCGATGTCATTTTGCCCGTCGCCAAACGCAATGGTGTGATCTGCCGGAATGGCGAGCTTTTCCTGGAGTTCGGCGACCGCGTTGGCCTTGTCGACGTGCTTAGGAATCAGCTCGATGTTGTTGGTGAAACTGGCTGACAGGTGCAGCAGGTCTTGTTGGGCGAGTTCGGCTCGGACCGCGGCTAGCTCACCATGGTCGTGCAGTGAAAACACATTGCCGTTGATGATCTCACCGGCGTGCGCCACCAGGGCGGAAACGTCAGGCAGCTGTGTGACCGCCATGGCCAGATCTTTGGGCGCAAAAGAATACATGTACTGCTTCAGCACGGGATCAGGGTCACTGACGTAGTACACGGCATCGTCGGTGTAGTAGACACCGGTCAGTCCGTGCTTGGTCGTGGCGGCCTCAATAGCGGCCAAGGCTTTGGCTCCCAGCAGATGGTGAACCCGACCGCCTGGGGCGTCGTAGGAGGCACCGTTAGAGGCGATGATCTCGGCCCGCGGCCCGATTTGCTTGGCCATGTTTTCGGCCAGCGCGTGCATGCGCCCGGTGGCCAGGTAGAACTGGTGGCCGCGGTCCAGCAGCTGATTGATCACCGCGCTGGTGCGCGCGGTGATGGTGGTGTTGTCGATGGCCAGGGTACCGTCGACGTCTGAAACGATCAAATATGGGGTCATGCTCTCGCCTCCCAAAGAATATCAGGTTATTATACAGGAACCCCGCGCATCAAAAAAGCAGTGATCACTCACTGCTGCAATGGATTAACGACCTTGCGGGGCCTTTGCAATCGTCTTGTCGTACCATTCCGACCATGGCTGTGCGGGCTTCCCGTTGGCGTTAAACTTCGCCTTCACGGTCGTCAGCAAGGCGGCAAAGTTGTCGCTGCGGTCACGAACCAGGCCATCATGCAACTCGTCCGGCAGAAATGAGTCGTTGACCAGCAGCCACTGGTTAATATCGGCAATGTGTCCGGTCAAGTCGATCTGCGCCAAAGCGTCTAGCCCCTCGTGCTGGTACTGATCAATGTAAAACGTGGCAAAATCCGAGATCGCCGTGTGTTTTGCGGCATCGCTCAGATCCTTGAACAAAAGTGTGGTCTCAGCCAAAAATCGTCATCCCTTCTCGTTTTCTTTCCTCTATACGATAAGCCTTCTACAGGCTTTTTGGCAAATCATTCTGGTTCGAGAAAAGTTAAGCAATATCTATTGCTTTCACCCTAGTGATGCGTTAGTATCCTTCCTATCCGTTAAGGAATAGAGCGAAAGGAACTGAAAGTCATGAAGAGAGAAGAAATCCTGCTCGGCGATACCGTGAGAGCCAAAGTCAAGGAAGATATGGCGCACGTCTTCACTGGCACCGTGCAGAAAAAGTACGAAAACTCAGCACTGCTCAACATCACCGACTATGATCCCAGCGACAAGCAAAACGCCGCCGAACTCAACTTCAAAATTGTCATCAACTTCAAAGCCGTCACCAAAAACCTCGGCGGCGGCCATCCCGATCCCGAGCCAGAACCGGAAGACCAGCCGGCTCGCAACGCCAAAAAGTAAAAACCCTAGCGCCTGAAATCAGGCGCTTTTTTGATGCCGCAAGCCGCGCTCCAGCACGGTGCCGACCACCAGGCCCAGGACGGCCGGCACGACCCAGCCGAGGCCGTAAGCAAACCCCGGCAGAAAGTGACCGAGCCGCAGCAACTGGGCGATCCAGCCATGGTGCAGACCAGTGGGCAGCGCGTTGAGGCCATCGAGCAGCGCCGGCACCAGGGTGAATAACGTCACCGTGCCAAACAAGCCGCGCGCGTGGCCCAGCCACGGCGTCAGCAGGCTGAGCAAGATCAGCGTGATCGCCAGCGGGTACAGGAAGTACATCACCGGGGTGGCCACGCTGAGAATGGCATCGAGCCCAAAATTCGCAAACAGCAGCGCGGCCCCAGAGGCCAAACTGATCAGCGTGAAGTAGGAGATTTTCGGAAACAGCTCGTGCAGCGCATCGCCGAACGCGGAGATCAACCCGATCGCCGTTTTCAGGCAGGCCAAGATCACAATCGCCGCCAGCAGCATCGCCCCCACCGGCCCAAAGTAGGCCCGTGCGACGTTCGCCAGAATCGGTCCACCGTTGCTGGCCCGGGCAAAGACACCTAACGAATCGCGGCCTAGCAGTGCCAAGAGCGCGTATAAGATGCCCATCAACACGACGGCCAGCGCCCCGGCTTTAATTGTGTTACCGGCAATGGCCGTGGGCTTGGTGACGCCCAGGTCCTTGAGCGCATCGACGACGATGATGCCAAAAGCCAAGGCGGCCAGCGCGTCCATGGTCGAATACCCGGCGGTGAAGCCAGTGAGCAGCGGCTGGCTGCGGTAGACCCCAGCAGGAGCGCCGCCTTGGCCCAGCGGATGAACCACGACGGCGACCAGCAAAATGCCCAGCACGATCAGAAATGCCGGCGTCAAGATTTTCCCGACATAATCCATGATCTTGCTCGGCCGGCGGGCAAACCACCACGCCAACCCGAAGAACAGCACCGAGTAAACCAACATTCCCAGCGTCTGATGGCCGCGGCCAACCACATCGGCCAATCCAATCTCGTAGGAAATCGGCGCCAGGCGCGGCAGTGCGAACGCCGGTCCAATGCAGAGATACAGCACCAGCGTGAACCAAAAGGCGTAATGTCGGTTCACCTGCTTGGCCAGCTCGTAGACGCCGTCGGTTTTGGTGATGCCGATTGCCGCCACTCCGAGCAGCGGCAGCCCGACGCCGGACAGCAAGAAGCCCAGCAGTGCTGGTCCCAGGTGGCTGCCGGCCTGCTGACCCACAAACACCGGAAAAATCAGATTGCCGGCGCCAAAAAAGAGCCCAAACAGCATCGAGCCGATGACAAGTTGTTCCCGTTTCGTCAGTTGATGTGAGGCCATGGCTCCTCCTTAGGCGGCAAGGTGAAGGTACGACTGCAAAAAGCGGGCGACCCCGTCATGCGCATTGTCAGCCGGGGTAACCGCATTGGCCGCGGCCAGAACCTCCTGGCGGGCATTTTGCATGGCCACGCCGACTCCGGCGTATTCGATCATATCCAGGTCGTTGAGGTCATCCCCGAACGCAAGAATATCCGGTTGCGCGATGCCGTAAGCGCCGGCGACGTAAGCCACAGCGCGCGACTTGGAGGCGTGCGCCGTTGTGATCTCAAGTGCCGTGTGCTCACCGCTCCACGCGCCCCAGGTCTTGGCGACCAGCTGCGGGAAGCGCTGGTGGACGGCGGTAGTCAGCGGCGCCAGCAGGTCGCCGTCGACAAACAGGGTCACCGAAATTGGGGCCTGGGTCAAGCCGACCTGATCAAACAGGTGGGCCGGATGTGGCAGGTCGGGCAGGAAGGGAATGTTGGTGTACGGGTGGTCGGCGCGCAGCAGCTGCTTGCCTTCCGCCACCATCACGCGAATGTCAAAATCCTGGCGCAGGTCCAGCAGCTGCAACGCCGTGGCGATTGGAATGGTCGCCTGCAGCTCGCGGTCCCACTGCTGGTGCGGCTTTTGAATCAAGCCGCCGTTAAAATTGATCATGGGCCCGGTCAGGCCGATTTGATCGTAAAAATTTTCGGTGATCGAATCCGGCCGGCCGGTGGTGATGACCACCAGGTGGCCGGCAGCGATGGCCGCCCGCAGCGTCTTAATGGTTTCAGCACTCAGCTGGCTGTCCTGGTTCAGGGTCGTGCCATCCAGGTCTAAGGCAATCAATTTTTGGTTCATAAGCGTTCCTCCTACTCTTGGTTCGGATCAGTACACGGCGCCGGGATAGAAATTGGCGGTCAGGCTGGAGAAGTCGTAAGTGGCCATCTCGGACAGCCGCATCACAATATCGGCGGCACCCCAGGCCATCAGATTGATGGGCTCGCCAAACTGCGCGTCGGGAACGATGAGCACCACCGGCTTGCCAAGCGCGTGCGCGTACCCGATCTCCACGCCGCAGCCGACGTCTTCCGCCTTGGGCAGATAAACGGCCGCCACGAGGTCGGTTTGCTTGATGCCCAGCAGGTCGCCCTTATAGGTGGCCGTGGCCCATTCCGGGTCCTTCAGGTACTCAGGGTGCTGGCCCACGTCCAAGTTTTTGTACGGGTGGGCCAGCGGGATGTATGACTGATCAGCCGCCAGGGTCGGGTTTTGGGTCATGGCGGCTAAGGCCTGGTCGTAGGCTTGTTTTTGCGCCGGCGTGAACCAGCCGGCGGCAAAGTAGATGCTTTTGGGATTGGTCAATGGGTTCTCCTTCTTGCTTGAAGCCCACCAGCACGTATAATGATTGCTGGAGGTGGCAGACATCAACATTCAACTGTACACAGACGGCGGCAACCGCAACACAGGCAACGTCAAGGGCGGCTCCGTGCGGCCGACGGACAAAAGCGCGTGGGCCGCGCTGCTGATTTACGGGGCGCATAAGAAAATGCTTTCCGGCGCGGATTACGGTCGCACCAACAACTACATGGAGATCACCGCGGTCATCGAAGGCCTCAAGGCGATCACCAAGCCGAACTACCAGGTCGATGTCTATTCCGACTCCGCCTATGTCATCAACACGATGAACGAGCGCTGGTGGGTCAAGTGGCAGCAAAACGGCTGGCAGAAAAAAGGCAAGCCGGTCATCAACAAAGAATTGTGGCAGGCGCTGTTGGCGCAAGTCGACCGCTTCGCCGAACCGCCGGTGTTTCACAAGGTCAAGGGCCACGCGACCAACCAGCACAACAACGAGGTCGACGCGGCGCTCAATGCCGCCATGGACAAGCTACCGGCCCGCGGGCATTAAGTTATCCGGATACGTCTTTTGAACGAACTGCGCGATCACCGTCAGCATGTGCTCCACTGACGGTGATTTTTGCGTGGTCGGATTCGTGACGAGACACAAAGTCCGGGCGAAGGGCTCGGAAAACGGCCAAACGTTGACATCACCGGTCAGCTTCTGCAAGGCCAGCTCAGGCAGCACGCCAAAGCCCAGTCCCGCCTCGACCATCGACAGAATCGACTGGTCATCGATCGAGTAATTCAGCGAGTTAGTCGACACCTGATAGCGGTCCAGGGCCGCCTTGGTGTCGCGGTCGTAGTCGCCTTGCTGCAGGATGAAGGTCTGCTTATTCATGTCGGCATCGGTCATCGTCTTGCCGTTTTTCGGCGTAAAGTCGCGCGGCGTGATGCAGTAAATCGGGTCCTTGAGCAGCGGCACGACCACCAGCGACGACTCCACCGGCAGCAGTGAAAAACCGATGTCGAGCGTGCCGGTGCGCACCTGCTCGCCGATTTCGTTGAAGCCGCCTTGCATCACCGACACGTCAACCTTCGGCGTTTCGGCCTTGAATTGGCGAATCACCGGCGGCAGCCAGTTGGTCGACACTGAGGAAAAAGCCCCCAGCCGAACGCGGCCGGTGTTTTGGCCGTTGATGTTGTCTGCAATCTGGGTGAGCTGATCCTCAAGGTTCAAGATGGCCTGCACCGTCGGCAGCACCTGCCGGCCGTCCGGGGTCAGCTCAACGCCAGTGCGATTACGAATGAACAGTGGAAAGCCAAGGGCGGTTTCCAGCTGCGAGACGCTGTGGCTGATCGCGCTGGGCGTGACATTGAGCGCCGCGGCGGCGCGGATAAAGGTTTTCTCCGTGACCACGGCGCGAAAAACTTGGTAACTGAAGTTGGACATGGCGGCTCCTCACGTGATGAATTTTCACAGTAAATCATGTTATGTGAATAATCATACGCCTGTCCGGGCGGCGGTCAAGCCCTCGTGTCATGCAAAAACGCCTCGCTTGCCAGCGAGGCGTTACCAGTTAGCCCAAGTACCCAATGACCATTGCACCGATCAGGATGACCAGCACCACCGTGGTGATCCAGGTGTACAGGCGGTCTTTTTCCTTGATGAAGGCGTAAATGGAGACGACGACCCGCAGGACCGGGGTCAGGATCAACAGAAACAACCCCAGCATCAGCACCGCGTATGGTTTCAGCGCGATCACTCCTTGCAGGATGGCCGCTGGGCGGCTTGGGTGCGCGCCGGCTGGATAACCGCCGGTGCCTTCAATCAGGAACATCAGAAGGCCAATCCCGATCACGGTCGCGGCGACGATCACGCCGATGCGCAGGATCTTGCCGATGATCAGCTCAATGTCTTTGGTTTCGGTTTCGATTTTCTGGTTCATCCGATGTTCACCCCGAATCCTTTAAGCAGCATCTGCAGGCCCATGTAGCCAATCGCCGGAATGAAGATCCAGCGCAGCACCTTGGTCGGCATGATCTGCATCAGCCGGGTGCCGAGCGTGGCGCCAATCAGGATACCGATCGCCAGCGGCGCGGCAATTTGCGGCTGCAGCGAGCCGTTGAAAAAGTACACGGTCGCACTGGCGGCAGCGGTGACCCCCATCATCAGGTTTGACGTGGCAGTCGACGGCTTCAGCGGCATTTTCATGATGGTGTCCATTGCCAGGACCTTGAAGGCCCCAGACCCGATGCCCAGCAAACCAGATGCCAGCCCGGCACCGAACATCATGGCAAACCCGCCTGGGACATTCGTGACCTGGTACTCAACGCGTTGACCGGTGCTTTTGTCGAAGTACTCGCCGTTCAGATTCAATTTTTCGGCCGCCTTGTCCGGCACCGGCGCCTTGATGTTTTCCGGCTTCATCAGCATCTTGCGGATCATGTTGTAAACCGAAAACAGCAGCAGCGCCCCGAACAGGAAGTACAGGATGTTGGCGTTGAACAACCCGGTTAAAATCGCGCCGAGCACCGCGCCAACCGTGGTCGCAATTTCCAAAAACATCGCGACGCGCAGGTTGAGCATGTCGTCCTTGAGGTACGCGATGGTGGCGCCGCTGGAGGTGGCGATGACCGCGACAATGCTGGCGGCGATCGCGTACTGGATCGGCAGACCCATCATCAACGTCAACACCGGCGTGATGATGATGCCGCCGCCCAGCCCCAGCAAGGCGCCCAGGATGCCAGCCATCAGGCCAACGCCGGCGAGCAAAAGTGCTTGACCCACCATCGGCTAGTCCTCCTTTTTGCGGCTAGTCGTGCTGCGCTTTTTGGCCGCGGGCTTGCGCGTCGTGCGCTTGCGGGTCGCCGGCTTCTTGGCCGCCGTGCGCCGCGTGGTGGTTTTGCGGGTGGTCTTGGCGCGGCTCGCCGGGACTTCCTTGACGATTGGCTTTGGCGCCTCACGGGTCGTCTTGATGACGGCCAGCTTTTCGTGGACCTCGGCCGCAACCGCCGCCATGTTGGCCCGCTTATCGGCGAGGTAGGCGTCCGCCGTCGCGATCTCATCGATGCGGAGACCAGACGCGTTGACGTATGGCGACACCACGATCAGGTTGAGGTCGATTGGCGTTTCTTTGTCCGCATCGAGGAAGTTGGTGACCTTCTTGCTGTCCTCAAACGGCAGGTTGATGATGCCGGTTTCGATCCGAACATAGGTGGGCTCATCCCCTGCAATCGTCAGCTGCGCCGAAATGAGCTTGCCGGTTGAAAGCGCCTGGTCCACGTCGTTAAACACCGGCGCCAGGGCCTTTTCGATATCGGACGTCGCCGCTGCCTCGGTGATTGGATAATTGGTCTGCTCGAAGTTTTCCGCTTCAATGGCTTCCTGAAAAGCCTTCACGTTGATTTCCATGTTTATCCCTCTTTACTTATTCTTTGGCCATCATATCCTATGTAAGCGGCTCGGTTCAAGCCGGCTTCCCTTTTCAAGCCCGAACATCCGTTTTATACTGGAAGGAAAAGCCGGCGCGACGAGTTTCACTGCGCCGGTTAAAATTGCTTAAGAAAGGAGCGTTCTCATGGCAGACAACCGCATTGGCGTGCGCGAGCTCGTCGAACTCACCGTCCGCACCGGTGACCTGGACCCGGTCACCACCAATTCCAATAACACCGCCATGCTGGGCGCTTCGATCCACCGCCGCCTGCAGGCCGCCCATGACGGCAACTATGAAAAGGAAGTCTACCTGGCCCAGACGGTCACGGTCAACGGTGTGGCCTACACCATCGACGGACGCGCAGACGGCGTGGACACCAGCAAGAAGCGTACCGTGGTCGAGGAGATCAAAACCTCAGCGCGCGACTGGGCCGACGTCACCCAAAACACCAAGGACCGCTACTGGGCGCAGGCCCGGGTCTACGGCCATTTTCTGTGCGACGAGCGGGACTTGGCCGAAGTCGAGCTGGATCTGATCTACTACCAAACCACCACCGACCAAATCACGCGCTTCACCGAGGTCAAAACCGCGGCTGAGCTCGCCGATGATTTTCAGGACCTGCTGAACGATTTTGGTGACTGGCTGAAAATGCGCAGCGACATTGTCGTCCGCCGCGACGCCAGCATTGAGCCGCTGCCGTTTCCCTTCCCGGTGTACCGCAAAGGGCAGCGCGAACTGGCCGCGGCGGTGTATCGCACCGTCGCCAATTCGACGCGGCTGTTTGTCGAGGCCCCGACCGGCACCGGCAAAACCATTTCGACGCTGTTTCCGGTGATCAAGGCGATGGGCGCCGGGCTCATCCAGCGCACCTTCTACCTGACCGCCAAGCAAAGCACTAGGCACGTGGCCGAAGAGGCGATGGCGCTGATGACCAAACACGGCCTGCACGCCAAAAGCATCACGCTGACGGCCAAGGACACCATCACCTTTGCCGACGAGCCCGACGACCCCAGCATCAACCCCTACATGCTCGGCTACTACGACCGCCTCAAGCCGGCGCTGAAAGATCTGTTGGGCCACGAGGACGCCATCACGCGGCCGGTGATCGAGCAGTACGCCAAGAAGCACACGCTGGACCCCTTCGAGTTTTCGCTGGACGTCAGCCTGTTTTGCGATGTCATCATCTGCGACTACAACTACCTGTTCGACCCGGCGGTGTTCCTGCAGCGCTTCTTTGCCGAGCCGGACACCGGCAACTTCTTCCTGATCGACGAGGCGCACAACCTGGTGGCAAGGGCGCGGGAAATGTACAGCGCCGAGCTGCTCGACACCGATTTTGCCACGTTACGGTCTGCAATCGATAAGCAAAAGGGCAAGGGTCTGCCGCCAGTCAAAGGCGCCTTGTCCAAGGTCCTGACCGCCTTTGACGCCGTGCGCCTGACAGTCAATGACCAGCCGCTGACGTTTCAAAAACCACAGCTCGACGACTTCATCGCGCAGCTGACCGGCTTCACCAGCGCCGTGCACGACTGGCTGGGCCAGGACCCCGACACGCGTGACCAGGCCGTCGTCGATCAGGTGCTGCCAGTGTTCTTCAGCGCCACCAGCTACCTGCGCATCGCTGATTACTACAACGACGCCTACGAAACGGAAATTGAAAACGCGGCCGGGGCCATCCACCTCAAGGAGCTGTGCCTGGATCCCAGCCAGTTCATCTCGGACTGTCTGGACAAAGGCCGCGGCGCCGTGCTATTTTCAGCGACCCTGTCGCCTTTGCCCTACTATCAGGACATTCTCGGCGGCCGCGACCAGTCGCTGGCCTACCGCCTACCGTCGCCGTTTCCCCAGGAAAACCTCAAGGTGTTGGTCACCAATTTTATCACCCCGACTTATCGCAATCGCGAGTCCAGCCTGCCGGCGCTGATCGCCAGCCTCACTATGATGGTCAGCACCAAAGCT
Source organism: Lacticaseibacillus sp. 53-4 (assembly GCF_016861805.1). NCBI lineage: Bacteria > Bacillati > Bacillota > Bacilli > Lactobacillales > Lactobacillaceae > Lacticaseibacillus > Lacticaseibacillus sp. 53-4. The sequence goes on along the minus strand of NZ_BOLT01000008.1, from coordinate 31,022 downwards.
GGGCACTACCTGATCTTCCTACCGTCGCACAGCTACCTGACCACCGTCGCCGACGCCTTCAAGGCTGCCAACCCGGACTTGGCCACCGTCGTGCAAGGCGGCAGCATGACCAGCGACGAACGCACCACGTTTCTGGCCCGGTTTCGCGATGACCCCAGTCCCGTGGTCGGTTTTGCCGTGCTCGGCGGGATTTTCAGCGAAGGCATCGACCTGGGCGGCGACCAGTTGATCGGCGTCGCCATTGTCACCGTCGGCCTGCCCGGCCTGAACGCAGAAACCGACCGCCTGCGTGCGTATTTTGACGCGCAGGGCCAGGACGGGTTTGCCTACGCCTACCAGCTGCCCGGCTTCAACAATGTCCTGCAGGCCGGCGGGCGGGTCATCCGCGGGGCCAAGGACGTCGGCGTCGTGCTGCTGGCCGACAGCCGCTTCGCCGGGCCGCGATACGCGCCGCTGTTTCCGCCGCACTGGACCCATGCCACCGTCGCCACTGACCTTGACGACATGGCCGCGCAACTGACCGACTTTTGGGAGGCTCATCGTGAAAACACCCCTAACGCTTGATTTGGAAAAAACGCTGTACGCCTACTGGGAAGACCTGGGGGCGGTGGCGGTCGAAGAGGTCACCATGCCAGCCGACCGCGGGATCGTCGACACACTGGTCATGCAGCCCGGTGACCCGCTGACCTGGCGGTGCTTCGAGCTGAAGGTGACCAAAAGCGACTTCCACAGCAGCGCCAAACTCAGCTTCATCGGCGACTACAACTATTTTGTGCTGCCGTTAACCCTTTACCAGCAGGTGGCCGATGAGATTCCCGCCGGTATCGGGGTCATGACATACCAAGCCTTTGACCCGGCGGCCATCAAAGCGGCCACGGTGCCGATCACGGTGCCCAGCCAGCTGACCATCAGCCGCCCGCCGCGCCGGCAGGCCCTGCAGGTGCCGCAAACGGCACTCCTCGAGCGCTTCATCGCCAGCCTTAACCGCGAGGTGCAAAAAGCCAAGCAGGTGGACAAAGGCCTTTCGCACTTTTCCGACGAGCAGCTGCTGGCCGAAATCAAGCGGCGCTCGGATCAGTACCGCGTGTACGACCCCGAATCGAACCTTTACGATCGCGTCATGGGCGGGGTCGAAGGCACCGCTGTCAGCACGCTGCAGGCCGAAGTAGACGCACTCGCTGAGGAATTGGCCTTGCTGAGGCAGCCATCATGAACTACTACCCGCTGATTCGTGGACGCCAGTACGATCTGCTGGCCCTGAAAGAGGCCGTCGAAAAAGACGCCCTTTCGCCGCACGTGCTGCCGGTGATTGAACCGGTCAAAGACCTGCCGGCCCTGACTGCCGTGGCCAAGGCCTTCACCGCCCGAAAACATCTCCTGTTTGTCGTGCAAAACCCGCAGGTCGGCCGCTACGGCCTCCTAGCCAGCCCGGTCCACCGCGCTGGGCTATCGCCTTGGGTTCGGTCCGCGCGGTATTTTGACGGCCAGGCAGGCGCCTTGATCATCGCCGAGACCCTGGCGCAGGTGGTGGCCCTGCCAAAAGGCCAAGCCAGCCTGATTCCTGCAGGCGCCCGGTTTCGCCGCCTGCACCTGAAACATGCGGCGTACTTGGAAGACCACACCCCCACGCGCGAGCGCACCGAAAACTACCGCCTGGTCCAGCGTGAATTTTATCAGTACCCTCAACAGACTTTGCCTGGCAGCGGCTTTGCCGATTACCCGCTCGCGACGCGGCACTACGACGAACGCGGGTACCCGCAGCGGGCGCTGTCCCTGCACCTACTATTTGAGCAGCACGAGCAGCTGTGGGTGCAGCATTTCACCTCAGTGAACAATGAGGACTTTAGCCGCCCCCAGGACAAATTTTTCGAGGCGGCCGCCCCACTGCCGGCGTGGCTGGCCGCACACCCCAAAGCGGCCACGCCAGCCCTGCGTGAGCTGATCGAGCTGGCCGCGGCCCGTCATTTTCCCGGTGCCGGAGTGTTGCGCAAGTTGCAGCTGCGGCATTTTCTCAGTGTGATGGGCCACTACCTCGACACCTCATTCTAACCACCAAAAAAGCGTCCATCTCTTTGATTAGATGGACGCTTATTGATTGTCGAAATTGGTTTTAGAACGCCACGCGAACCGCGAAGCTTGGGTTGAAGTACTGGGAAATCGTCCCAATTTGGACCGGGACGCCTGGCTTGACTGCATTGATGTACTGGTTGTTACCAATGGCCAGTGCGACGTGGTAAGGAGTCCCATTAGTGGCCCAGAAAATCAAATCGCCAGCCTGGACCTGACTCATGGAGATCCGTGTCCCATTGTTTTGCTGGGTCCCGGTGTAACCGCCAAGCGTAATGCCCAGCGCATTCTTGAATGTGTAGTACATGAGGCCAGAGCAATCGAAGCTATTCGGCCCTTTGGAGCCCCATAAGTAAGGTTTGCCAATCTCCGCACGCGCAGTGGAAATCAGACGCTGAACCTTGGCTGCCCGGCTAAGGGTCGCCGTGGCTGCTGGCGCTGGCGTCGCGGTGGCCGGCTTGCTTGCCGTGGCCGTCGCGGTCGCAGGCTTAGCTACTGGTGCAGGGGTGGCCGCAGGAGCAGCTGGTGCTGCAGGTGTGGCAGTTGCCGCAGGAGCGGCTGTTGCTGCAGGAGCAGCAACCGTGCCAGTGGTAACCGTGTTAGCTGGCACATAACCGCCAGAAGTCAGCTGGTACCATGTGGCACCGCCGGCAGTAACTTTGCCGTTGGCCGTGACCTTTTGGCCATTGCTCAGGTACTTGCCAGAAGCGGTCGTGAAGCTAGGGGCATTCCATACCGTCACCGCACCAGCGTAGTTGACCGTCAGGTTGAAGCTGCCAGCAGTGACTGCTGGGGTGACGGCCTGGGGAGCACTGGTTGCAACCGTCGTCCCAGTGCTTGCAGCAGGCGCAGCACTAGAGGCTGCAGGTGCTGCAGAAGAAGCAGCCGGTGCGGCGCTTGAAGCGGCTGGTGCAGCGGCACTAGCGACTGGCGCAGCAGAAGCAGCGGGTGCTGGCGTTGCCGCCGGCGCCGCCACTGTCCCATTTTCAGAGGTAAAGCGTGCCGGAACGTAACCGCCAGAACTCAGGCGGTACCATGTTTCACCATTGCTGGTGGTCTTGGCAACCGCTGTGACCTGTTGGCCAGCAGTCAAATAACGGCCAGTCGCCGTCTGGTAGTGAGTCGAAGCCCAAACCGTCGTCGCACCGCCTTCGTAAGTCACTGTCAGCGTGTACGACCCCACCTCGGTGTCGCTGGCGGAATTTGAACTGGTTGCCTGATCGGCTGCTGCGTTGGCGTTGGCAGTCTGGCCATCATCGGCCTGCAGATAAATAGCCGGGATCCATTCGTTAGCGCCAATCTGATACCAGATTGCCCCGTTAACGACCTTGGAGCCCTGAATTGCAATGCGCTGGTTGAACAGGACGTAGCGCTTGACCTGGTTAAAGGCCGGCGTCTGCCAAACAGTTGTTGCACCCTGTTGGTAAGTCACTGTACCGGTAGTTGCCGCGCTGACCTGATTCGGTGCAGACACCAGCGCTGCTAGTCCCGCAACCCCCGCGAGACCAGCGGTCAGTGCAATTGCCTTAGTCGATTTTCCCATACGTAAGTGCCTCCAATTTCAACATCACATTTACTGATTAAAAAAGCTGTTTTAAGATTTCTTAACGATTAGTTTCAGCTTAGCACCATGCCTCGGTGTTTTCACCGAATGGGCGTTCGTTTTTGTCCAAATTGACGTGGCCAAAGGCGATAAGGCCCGTGAGCAAGCGGCCTCAGCTGTCCAAGCACGTTATTTTTCATTTATGTTACAAACTGCACACAGTCTGCAACGCCAGACGGATCATATCGTCGAAGCTGGTTTGACGCTCTTGGGCAGTCGTTTCCTCACCGGTCACCAGGTGGTTGGACACCGTAAGAATAGCCAGCGCCCGCCGATGGTACTTGGCTGCCAGCAGATACAGCGCCGGCGTCTCCATTTCCGTGGCGAGGACCCCGTAGTCAATCAGCTTCTGCCGGTCCATCTCATCGTTGTAGAAGCGGTCCTCACCCAGCACGTTGCCGACGTGGCAGCGCAGGTTTGTCTCACGCGCCAACTTGGCCGCCGTTTCCAGCAGACCGAAGTCAGCGAGCGGCGCAAAGTAGAGCCCGGCCCCGAACGTGTTCAAAATAATCGACGAATCAGTGGTTGCGCCTTGTGCCAGCACCAGGTCGCGGACCTTGACCTGCGGGGCAAGGCCCCCGGTGGTGCCGACGCGGATCAGCGTTTTGACGCCGTAATCCTTCATTAACTCGGTCGCGTAGATCGAGATCGATGGGATCCCCATGCCGGTCGCCTGAACGGACACCCGCCGGCCCTGGTACGTGCCGGTGTAACCGAACGCGTTGCGCACGGTGTTGTACAGCACCGGGTCGTCCAGGTAGGTTTCGGCAATGTACTTGGCGCGCAGCGGATCCCCTGGCAGCAAAACCACGTCGGCAATCGCGTCTTTTGGCGCATCAATGTGTGTGCTCATGATTGTCCTCCATTCGAGCTATTTCAGTTCAGCCAAAAATGAGTGCCCAACGCCGGTGCCTTGAACGCCAAAGTTGTCCAGAATCGTCGCGCCCATGTCGGCAAACGGTGAGCGAATCCCGAGGCTGCCACCGCCTGGCAGGGACTTGCTGTATACGACCAGCGGCACATACTCGCGGGTGTGGTCGGTGCCGCGGAACGTGGGGTCATTGCCGTGGTCCGAGGTGATCATCAGAAGGTCGCTGTCTTGCATCGCCGCCATCAGCTCCCCGAGTTGCTTATCGAAGGCCATCAGCGCCTCGCCATCGCCTTGCGCGTTGCGCCGGTGCCCGTACATGGCGTCAAAGTCGACCAGGTTGGTGAAAATGAAGCCTTCCCGAGCCGATTTGACCTGCTTAATGGTCTGGTTCATACCGTCCTCGTTTGAGACCGTGTGAATGCCATCGTCCAGGCCCTGGCCGGAGAAAATGTCGTTGATCTTACCGACGCCGTACGTCGGGATCCCGGCGGCCTGCAGGCGGTCGAGGTCCGTTGGCGCGTTTGGCATCAGCGCGTAATCGTGGCGGTCCGAAGTGCGCGTGAAATTGTCCGCCTTGTCGCCCACATACGGCCTTGCGATGACCCGGCCGATTTTGTAAGGCTGGTCGGTGGTGATGCTCCGGGCGTACTCGCAGATCTTGTAGAGCTCCTTGAGCGGAATGACCGCGGTGTTAGCGGCAATCTGAAGCACGGAGTCGCCTGACGTGTAAACAATCAGGTCGCCCGTTTTCAGCTGCTCTTCGCCGTACTTTTTGATGACCTCAGTGCCTGAGTATGGCAGGTTGACGATCACCTTGCGGCCGGAAAAGTCCTCGATCTGCTTAATTAGCTTTGCAGGAAACCCTTGCGGGAAAAAGCCGAGCGGCTCGGTGACCGGCAGGCCCATCATTTCCCAGTGGCCATCCATGCTGTCCTTGCCGGCAGAAATCTCGTACATTTTGCCAAAGTAGCCAATGGGCCGCGCGATCGGTTCGACGCCCTTGATCGGCGCGTCTTCGCGAATGTTGCCCAGGCCGAGTTTCTGCCAGTTTGGCAGCGCCCAGTCGCCGTGAAAGAACTCACCGATGTGACCCAGGGTGTCCGACCCCTCATCGTTGAACTTGCCGGCATCCGGCGCGGCGCCGATCCCGATGGAATCCGTGACGATACTGATGACGCGTTTAAATTTTGCCATCAGTCGATCACCCCGGCTTCCTGGAGAATGGTGACCCCGGCGCTGGCGCCGAGGCGGTCCGCCCCGGCCTCGATCAACGCCTTGGCTTCTGCATAGGAGTGAATGCCGCCGGCCGCCTTGACGCCCAGCCGTGTGCCGACCGTTTCGCGCATCAGCGTCACGTCGTGCACGGTGGCGCCGCCGCTGGCAAAACCAGTCGAGGTTTTCACAAAATCGGCCCCGGCCGCTTCGGCCGCCTGGCAGGCCCGAACCTTTTCGTCATCGGAGAGCAGCACGGCCTCAATGATCACCTTAAGCACCGCCGCCTTGGCATGCGCGGCATCAGCCACGGCCTGAATGTCCGCCTTGACCTGATCGTCATGGCCGCCCTTCAATTCGCCAATGTTTAACACCATGTCGACTTCCTTAGCGCCATCGTCAATGGCGTGGTTGGCCTCGTCGACCTTGATGAACGTGGTGTTTGCGCCCAGCGGAAAGCCGATGACCGTGCAGACATTCACGTCGGTGCCGCGCAAGGCGGCCGCCGCCCGCGGGACCCAGTATGGGTTGATGCAGACGCTGGCAAAATGGTACTGCTTGGCCTGCGCGAGAACCGTGTCGATTTGATCCTGCGTGGCGTCCGGCTTGAGCAATGTGTGATCAATGTATTTCGCTAATGGCTTTTCCATGTTTTGCTCCCTCTTTTTAAATGTTCCAAACTAGTTAAATAGTACCATAGAACCGCTTTCTAAAATTGCCAAGAAACGATTCGGCTCGCATAATGTAGGCGACCAAATAGGGGGAAAACGCCATGAGTTGGGCAACGAAACTAGAATCCACGCGCGTGCTGCGCAGCTTGCGTGAGGCCTTAAAGACACTACGGCCGGTGCTGGTCATTGCAGCAGTGACACAGGCATTCAACTTGAGCGTTGTGGTGAAGGACGGCTTTTTTGCCCAGATCTACCATCTGCGCTGGCCGCGCTTTTTGCCGGTGCTGCTCAGTAACTTGACCACCGTGCTGTGGGGCAGTCTGGCCTTGATGGTGGCGGGCCTCATGGTGGCCGAGCTGGGCCACCGGTACCTGGCCTTGGCCGTGATCGGGGTGCTCAGTTTCATGGCACTGGCGACCGCGGATCCGACCCGGACGCTGAGTTGGCCGCACCTGGGTCCCAGCGCGCTGCTGCTGGCGGTAGTGGTCGCACCGCCTGTGGCCTGGCTGTTTGACCACGCTAAAAATGACCACTGGGCCGCGACCTGGCTGATCGGGGTCGTACTGCTGGGCCTGGCCATCGGCGCCGGCGCCAGAGTGCTCGCCAACCACCTGTCCTGGTCGTGGCTGACGCTGCCGGATTTCCTGGTGCTGCCCGCCAATCTTGCGCTGACGTGGCTGGGACTGCCACCACTGCTGGCGCCGCTGACGAACTTTGCAATGAGCCCAGAAGCCGCTGCCAACTTGAACGCTGCGCTGGCCCACCCTAGTTTAAGCACCATCCCGTACCGCTTCACGACCGGCACCATCTTTGCGCCGTTTGCCAACATGGGCGGCACCGGGTCAATGCTGGCGCTCGTGCTCGCGCTTGCGCTAGTCAATCGGCGCGTCGCGGTCCCAGAGCTGGTGACGGCCACCGTCAACCTGCCATTGTTGACGCTGCTTTCAACGCCGGTCATATTAGATCTGCGCATGCTCATCCCCTTTTTTCTGGCGCCGCTTGCCAGCAGTGGCATCGCCGCGCTGGCGCTCTGGCTGCACCTAATGCCGCCAGTGGTTTACCCGGTGCCGCCGAGCACACCAGGGCCGCTTTTCGCTTTTTTGGGCACTAACGGCAACTGGTCTGCCCTGGTTGTCAGTCTGCTGTGCCTGGCCGCGAGTGTCGCGATTTACTACCCGTTTGTCCAGGGCTTAACTCAGGAGGCGAAGGCCGATGCGAAAATGGTTCGTTAAACTGTTGGTGTTCTGCGTCCTCCTGGTGGGCATCGGTTTTCCAGCCTACCGGTGGATGCACACCAGCGTCGAAAACGCCCGCGTCGTCCACCGCTCCCGCATGCGGCCGATTTTTCTGGTGCCAGGCAGCTCGGCTAGCCAGAACCGGTTCAATGCCTTGGTCTCCGCCCTCAACCGCCAAACCACCGGCCACAGCTACGTTAAAATCACCGTGACCGAGTCAGGGCAGCTGAAACAGTCCGGCCGCATCGCCCCCCGCGACCGCCAGCCCTATATCGTGGTCGCGTTTGCCAATAACAAGGACGGCTACCCGAACATTCAGCGCCAGGCGCGCTGGTTCAACATTGCCTTCACCGCCATGGCCAAGAAATACCACTTCGACCGGTTTTCCGCGATCGGCCACAGCAACGGCGGCCTGGTCCTGACCCTGTTTTTGGAGCGGTACATGGACCAGTCTAAGTACACCATGCAGCGCATGATCACCCTGGGCTCGCCGTATAATCTGGAAGAAAGCAAGCCCGCCAACCGCACGCAGATGCTGACGGACATGATTCGGCAGAAAAAGCGCCTGCCGGCTGGTCTGACCGTGTACTCGGTGGCCGGGTCTGAGAACTACACGTCCGACGGCATCGTGCCGCTGGCCTCGGTAGACGCCGGCAAGTACATTTTTCAAAACCAGGTCAAGCATTACACCATGATCACCCTGTCCGGCAGCAACGCTGAGCACAGCGATTTACCCCAAAACCAGGAAACCATTGACCTGATCAAGCAGGACCTGCTGATCAAGAATCAGCGGCCTCAGCTGCGGCCATAACCTTCAATCGCCTCACGCCGGTTTGCAATGAACCGGCGTGAGGCGTTTTTTCGTCCAGCCAGAAAAAAAGTCTGTCCCCATCAGGGAACAGACCTTAATCGAACCTCAATGACACCCTCAGCCGCCCAAGTATGCCGCGCGCACATCATCGTTTGCGAGCAGGGCCTTGCCGGTGCCGGTCATTTTGACCTGGCCGCTGGCCAGCACGTAGCCGCGGTCGGCGACCTGCAGCGCCTGGGCCGCGTTTTGCTCAATCAAAAGCACCGTCACCCCTTGGGCGTGAATGTTTTTGATGATGTCGAAGATCTTGTTGATGTAAATTGGCGCCAGCCCCATCGACGGCTCGTCCAAAAGCAGCAGCTTGGGCTTAGCCATCATGGCGCGACCCATTGCCAGCATCTGCTGCTCGCCACCGGACAGCGTCGCGGCATCCTGGCTGCGCCGCTCCTTCAGCACCGGAAACTGGTCGTAGACGGCAGTCAGCTGCTCATCGCGCGTCTTGGGTGAGAGGTACGCGCCCATCCGCAGGTTCTCGGTGACCGTCAGGCCTTCGAACACGTGCCGCCCTTCCGGCACCTGCGCAATGCCGGCCGCAACGATTTTAGAGGGCGACAGCTTGGCCAGGTTCTGATCTTTGTAGGTTATCGTGCCGGCGCTGGGCCGCAGCAAACCGCTGATGGTTTTCAGGATGGTGCTTTTGCCGGCCCCGTTGGCCCCGATCAGCGTGACGATCTCGCCGTCATTAACGGTGAAGTCGACGCCTTGCACGGCCTGAATAGCGCCGTAGTTGACCTTCAGGCCTGCCACGTTAAGCATGAACGCCACCTCCTAAATACGAATCGACCACGGCCTGGTTCTTTTGAATCTCGGCGGGCGTGCCCTCGGCAATCAGCTTACCCTGATTCAGCACGTAAATGCGCTCAGCAATGTTCATGACCAAGCTCATGTCGTGCTCGATCAGGACCACCGTCAGCTGAAAATCAGTGCGCAGCTTGCCGATCAGCTTCATCAGCGCCGCGGTTTCCTCTGGGTTCATCCCCGCCGCCGGCTCATCGAGGAAAATGATTCGCGGCGACGTGGCCGTGGCGCGGGCGATCTCCACCCGCCGCTGAGTCCCGTATGGCAGGTTACCGGCGTCGTAGTCGGCCACGTCTGTCAGGTCAAACTCGCGCAGCAGCGCATCGGTCCACGCCCCCACCTTGGCCTCTTTTTTGTAATAGGCGGGCAGGCGGAAAATCTCGGCAAAGAAGTTTTCCGTGTACCGGTGCGTCATCGCCGCAAGCAGGTTGTCGCGAACGGACAGGTTAGCAAACAGCCGGATGTTTTGAAAGGTGCGCGCCAGGCCAAGCTTGGCCACCTGGTATGGCTTGTGGCCGAGCAGGGAAATCGTGCCAGTCGCCGTGGTCAGCGTGATCTTGCCAGAAGTGGGCGGGATCACCCCGGTCAGCATGTTGAACAGCGTGGTTTTGCCCGCGCCGTTCGGGCCGATCAGGGCCACCAGCTCACCGTCGTCCACGTGCATGTCGACGTTTGACACGGCGTCCAGGCCGCCAAACTTTTTACTCAGATTCGTGACTGTCAGCAGTGCCATGGCGGACTCCTTTCTTTTCAAACAGTTTGCGAATGGACACCTCGTAGCGGCCGAGTAGCCCGCTTGGCTTGAAGACCATGATCAAGATCAACGCCAGCGCGTAAATCACCATCCGCAGCGTACCAAAGCTTTGCAGGACGGTGTCGAGCACACCCAGCACGGTCGCGGCCACAAAGGTGCCGGTGATCGAGCCCACGCCGCCCAGCACCACGATGATCAGGATCGAGATCGAGTTCATGATGCCAAAATCACTCGGCGCAATGGTCTGAATGTACACGGCGTGCAGCGAGCCGGCAACGGCGGCGGTCGCGGCCCCCATCACGAAGGCGGCCAGCTTCCACTTGGTCGGGTTGATGCCCACCGCCTCGGCGGCGATGTCGTCTTCGCGAATCGCCTGAATCGCGCGCCCAGCGCGGCTGCGGGCGAAGTTGACGATCATCAGGGTCGTCAGACACACCAGCACATAGACGGTCGGCCAGTTGGCCAGCGCCGGAATGTTGTACATCCCCGCCGCGCCGTTAGTGATTTTCAGGTTGTTCAGAACCACGCGGATGATTTCAGACGCGCCCATGGTGGCAATCGCGAGGTAGTCCCCGCGCAGCCGCAGCGTCGGAATGCCGATGATCACCGCGACGATCATGGCGATCACGACCCCGACAGCCATCGACAGGTAAAAACCGAGCGCATTGCCCAAGTACTGGGTAATGATGGCCGTGGCATAGGCGCCAAGCGCCATAAAGCCGGCGTGGCCCAGCGAGAACTGGCCGGAAAACCCGATAATCAGGTTCAAGCCGGTGGCCAAGATGATGTTGATGCCAATGGTGACCAGCATGTTTTCGATGAAACTATTGATCACACCGACCACGATCAGTTCATTGATCAGGTAGAAGCCGGCAACGGCGATCGCCAGCCAGACCAGCGCTGCTTTCCATCTTGCTGCCATGCTCACACCTTCTCCTTCACGTTTTTGCCAAAGATCCCGGCCGGCAAGACCACGAGGATCACGATGAGGACCACGTAAACCGCCGCGTCCTTATACGCCGACAGGCCGATCGCCTGCACGAAGGTTTCCAAAATGCCGATGAGAAATCCGCCGAGCGCGGCGCCTGGAATCGACCCGATGCCGCCGACAACCGCCGCCACGAAGGCTTTGATGCCGGGCACCATGCCCATCAGGGGGTCGATCGAGTTGTAATACAGTCCGATCAGGACGCCGGCCGCCCCGGCCAAGGCGGAGCCCAGGCCGAAGGTGAAGGAAATGACGTGGTTGGGATTGATGCCGACCAGCTCGGCGGCCTCTTGGTCGACCGCCACGGCACGCATCGCCGTCCCCATTCGGGTGTGCTGCACAATAAGCTGCAGCGCAACCATCAGGACCAACGACACCGTCACGATCAGCAGCTGAATGTTGGTCACCGCCACGCCGAACACGGTGAAGCGGTGCGAGGCCACCACCTGCGGGAAGTTGCGGGTGTTGGCACCGAACAGGAAGGACATGCCGTTTTCAAGGAAGTACGAGACGCCGATCGCGGTGATCAGCGCGGTAATCCGCGGCGAGTTGCGCAGCGGCTTGTATGCGAGATATTCGATCAGCATCCCCAGGGCGGCGCAAATGACCATTGAAGACACCAAAGCCACGCCGAAATCGACGTGGTATTGGTTGATCACATAGTAGCCCCAAAAGGCCCCAATCATATAAATGTCCCCATGCGCAAAGTTGATCAGCTTAATGATCCCGTAGACCATGGTGTAGCCGAGGGCCAGCAGCGCGTAAATGCTGCCGAGACTCAAGCCGTTGATCAATTGCTGGAAAAAGGTTTGCACGAGAGCGCCTCCTAATCTGGGTGGCATCAGGCGTAAGCCCGGTGCTTCAAGCAATCATTACTTCTGTTCGACAGCGGATACGACCTTGCCGTTGGTCAGCTTTTCGATCATGATCGGCTTTTCCGGATCATGCGTCTTGTTGACGGTCATGGCACCGGTCACAGCTGGCATGTCTTTGATCTTGGCCAGGGCCTGCGCGATCTTGACGGAATCGGTGGATTTGGCATCCTCAATCGCCTGCTTAACCATCAGGACCGAATCGTAAGCCAGCGCGGAGAACGTCGGCGCGTCGGTGTGATACTGCTTCTTGAAGTCACCCATGAAGGTCTGGGCCATTTTGTTCGTGGAACCAGACTTGGTGGAAAATGGCGTGGTGTAGTAAATGTCAGACGCGTTCTCGCTGCCAGCGATTTCAGCCAGCTTCGGGTCTGCCATGCCGTCGGAGCCGATGATCGGCACGGTGATGCCCATCGAGCGGGCCTGCTTGATGATCAGGCCGGCCTCAGAGTAGTAACCCGGAACGTAAATGGCATCGATATTCTTATTCTTGATCCCGGTCAGCAGGGCGTTGAAGTCCTTGTCGCCTTCGGAGAAGGACTGCGTCGAGACAACGCTGCCCTTGAAGGCGGACTTGAAGGCCTTGGCGAGCCCGGTACCATAATCGCTTGAGTTGTCTTCAAGAATCGCGACGTTCTTGGCCTTCAGGGTGTTGTTGGCAAAGTGCGCTGCGGTTTCGCCCTGGAAGTTATTTTCAAAGCAGGCGCGGAACACGTACGGCTGAACCTTGCCGTTTTTTTGCAGGGTGTAATCCGGGTCGGTGGCACTTGGGGAAACGGATGGCACCTTGGCCTTGGTGATGTTCGGAATCGCCGCGGTCCCGTCGTTGGTGGTGGCAGGGCCGACAATCGCGGAGACGCCATCGGAGCCGGCGAGCTGGGCGGCAACGGAGCTGGAACCGGAAGTCGTGGACTTGTTGTCGCGGATCACAGTCTTGATCTTCAATTTCTTACCGTTGACCTTGATCCCGCCGTCTGCGTTGATCTGCTTAACCGCCAAGTCAAAGCCCTGCTTCATCTGGTTCCCATAGCCGGCAGCGGCGCCGGACAGCTCCATGTTCATGCCGATTTTCACGGTGTTACCTGTACTAGAATTGCCTTTATCGCCGGCGGAAGTCGTCGCACACCCAGCCAGGGCAATCGCACTCACGGCCGTGATCGCGCCCAGCATCACTTTTCTCATCGAAATCTTCATAACTGATCTCCCTTTTCCCTTAAGTGTCAGATGCTTTTCAAAAAAAGTGGCCTCATCAATGATGAGGCCGCATCTGGCAGGCCCCATCATCACGCGAATGAGGGCCTGTTCACATCAGCTTGCGCTAACGGACCGGGTCCTACTCGAGCAACAACAAGGCCAAACTGCGGAAAGAGCGAGCTGCACAGAACTGATCGATTGATTGTTTCATGAAAGCTCACCCTTCCTTAAATTAGTTAATGATTAGAATTTACACCAACTACTCATTATCGTCAACCGCTATTTTAAAATTTGCCAAAAAAACCCGTAACGGCCACTGCCGCTACGGATCAACTAATTAATCACGCGTGCTGCCACGTGTCACTAATTCTGGCGTCACCAGGACCTCGCCCTGTTGCGCGCCGCTTTGCGCCAATTTCTGCAGCAGCATGCGAGCCAGCAGCTCACCCAGCTGCTGAACCGGCTGCTTCACCGTGGTCAGTTGCGGGTTCGCGACCTGATCGAGAAAGACCCCGTCGAAGCCGATAATGCCAAAATCGCGGGGCACGTTGCCGCCGTTTTCGAGAATGCCGCGCTCCACGCCCACCGCAATGCGATCAGACGCGCAAATAAAGCAGGTGTCCGGCGCAAACTTGTGCCAGTTATCGGTGATAAAGGCCTGAGACACGTGCGAGTGATTCGCCAGCCGGTAAATCTGCGGGATCTTTTGGTGTTGCTGGAGGGTGTTGATGTACCCCGCCTCTCTTGAGTACTCAAAGGACTCTTTCACGTCCAGCCCGATGAAGACGATCGATTGATAATTCTTGGCCAAGGCGTAATTCGTTGCCAAGGCCGTGCCAGCCTTATTGTCGCTGTCGATGTAATCAAAACCGTAGCGATTCTCACCAAAAATGACGAACGGCTGGGTCAGCTGTTCGATCAGCGGAATATCCTTGGCCCGCTCACCAGTCACGATGAACCCATCGGCCCGGTTTCCCCCAGTGAGGTGCGCTCGGTCAGTGACCAGCTGAAGCGCATAGCCTTGTTTATCCAGCCCCTTGGCAATGCCAAAAATCAGGCTCATGTAATACGGCTCCGTTGTATCAATGTCTTCCAGGATCACCACTTTGATGACGTTCGTGCGATTGTTGGCCAGGGCCTTGGCTGCTGAGTTGGGATGATAATTTAACGCCGTCATCGCCTCTTCGACCAGGCACCGCAATTCCGGCGTCACCTGTTCTGGATGATTGATCACTCGCGAAACAGTCATTTTAGACACGTTAGCCTGTTTTGCGACATCTGACAAAGTAACCATGAGGACCCTCCTGAAGATTCACCACTGATTTGTACCACTCATTTTACACCAACTCAGACAGCGCCTCACGCGGCGGCCGGACAACTAAAGGGACCTGACCGTTACCAGTCAGATCCCTTCCGGTTGGAGGCCGAAGCCGAGTTCAGACACTCACCAGCGCTTGAACGACGCTGGATCCATTAACCTTTGTCCGCCCCGGCAGTGATCCCGTTGACATAGAACTTCTGCATGATCACGAACAAAATGGTGATTGGGACCGCGATCATGACACACCCGGCAATAAACTGGGTGAAGAACGTGGTTGAGGTGCCCTTAGCACTGTGCAGCATGTTATAAAGCCCGTACGCGATCGTGTAGTTCTTCGGGTTGCCTGAAGAAGACAGGATGATCCCGGAGAAAATGAAGTCGACCCATGGGGCGATGAACGTGGTCAAGGCCGTGTAAACGATCATCGGCTTGGACAGCGGCAGCCCAATGTGCAGGAAAACCTGCCACCTGGTCGCGCCATCCATCTCTGCGGCCTCATCGATCGACCGCGGAATGGTGTCAAAGAACCCTTTTGCGATGTAGAAGGAAAGTCCCGCACCGCCGACATAGACCATCGTCAACCCCGCAAGGTTCAGCATGTTGAAGCTCTTTAGAATGTAGTACAAGGCGATCATCGACATGAACCCGGGGAACATCCCCAGAATCAACGCGATCTGCAAGAACTTCTTCCGAAAAGCGAAGCGAAGCCGCGACAGGGTGTAGGCAACGGAAATCGTGATGAAGGTCGATAAAATCATCGACACTGTGGACACGAGCAGGGTGTTACGCATCCAGTCCAGGAACGGGTACTGCTTGTTCAGCAGCATTCCCGTGTAATTACTCAGCGTGAATTTCTCGGGCCAAATGGTCGACACAAACCCGGTATCGTTGTACGAGAGACTCGCCAAAATGATCCAAACAATGGGAAACAACCACACGACCACCAACACGGCCAGCAGAACGTAACGGAGGCTCAGCGAAAGGCGCCGCTGTGCTTTGTATGATTTCATGATCTCAGCCCTCCTTGAAAGCGTTCGTCCGCCGGTAAGCAAACAGTGAGAATACCGCACTGATGATGAAAATCAGGATCCCTAAGACCGCCGAAGCGTTGTACCGCTGCGTCTGGCCAAAGGTCAAGTTGTACAGCCAGGTCACCAGCAAATCGGTATCACCAGCCCCACTGTAGTTGTTGTTCATCGGGTAGCCCCCGGTCAACAGGTAAATGACGTTGAAGTTGTTGATATTGCCAATGAACTGCTGGATCAGGGATGGTGCCATCACGAACAGGATCTGCGGGAAGGTGATCGACTTGAAGACCTGGAACGGGTTAGCACCGTCCATCCGGGCCGCCTCGATCTGATCTTCCGGCAAGTTCTGAATGATCGCCGTGGACACCAGCATTGAAACTGGAATCCCGACCCACATGTTGACGACGATCACCGTGATCCGAGCCACGAGCGGATTAGCAGAGGCCCCAATAAAGTTGATTGGCTTGGCGATCCAGTGCCAGGATAACAGCAGGTTGTTCAGTGGCCCCTGAAGGTCAAGAAATTGTGCCATCATCAGCAGAGAAACAAACTGCGGGACCGCGTACACAATGATGAACATGGTGCGCCAGAAGGCCTTGTGCTTGATTCCCTTGGATTCGATCAGCATCGCCAGCAGGACGCCGAAGAAGAACGTCGTCGCCGTCGCACAAACCGCCCAGATCAAGGTCCAGCCGAGCACGGGGAAGAAGGTTCCGGCTAAATCACCAGAAAGCACGTTGTGAAAGGCTTGGAACCCAGTCCAGGAGAAGCCGATCGAATGGTGGGAATCATAGTTCGTGAACGCCATTGAGATCATGTACACCGTGGGCAGGATAGTGAACGCCACGATCCCAATAATCGGGATCGTCAGCAGGACACTGTGCAGCCGCTCGTCGAGCAACGACGCCAATTCCTCACCGTTGGTTTCAATGTGACCGTGGTCGCGGTTCAACACATATAACTTCCGGGTCGAACGCAGGTTGACCCAGTACAGGCCCACCATCGCGATCAGCAAGATCACCGCCAGCACCCCGAAGAGTAAGATCACGACGGAATTGTCCGGCAGCTTGGTTAAATAGACCCCTTGCGACTGATCAAAAACGACTTTCTTGGTCTTGAGCGTCCCCAGGTTGCTCAGCATGCTGAGCGAGGAAATGCCGCTGAAAACCAGCCAAATCAGAAAGGCCACTTCTGTGATCAGGAACGCTGCCCCTTTGACCCACTGGCGATTCTTCAGCGCCGATGCGCCCATGACAAAGAATGAGAGCTTTGTCGTCCAATCGCCCTTGCGCCAGACTTCCCGATAAGTTGCTGCCGGTGGGAGTTTATTTTTTCTCCTGAACATACGCTACCTTCTCCTTTACGTACAAGATTGGTCAAGCTCAACCATCAGAACGTTCAACGCCTAGTTGGCTTTAGAAACGGCATTGTGGAATGAAGTCAGCTTCGTCATGTAGTCGGCAGGCTTGATTGAACCGCTGTAAGCACCGTTGATCAGTGGCGCGGCCTGATCCCAAAGCGTCGCAATTTCAGGCATCTTCGGCATCAGTGTGGAGTGACCTGGCTGCGACATCGTCTTGACGGCGACAGCCACTGGATCGTTCTTGAAGGTTGCAGTCTGCTGGGCTGACTTATCAACTGGGATCTGACCCTGATCTTTGTAGATGACCAGCTGCGACGCTTTGTTGGTAATGTACTGAGCCAGCGTGGCTGCGGCTTTTTGGTTCTTGGTGGCAGTGTGAGAGTTGACCGCAAAGGTTTCAATTCCAAGGAAGGCCTGCATTTGAACTTTCTTGCCGCCGATCGTGATGGTTGGGTACGGCGCAACGCCGAAGTTCTTGCCCAACAGTTTCTTGATGTTCACAGCGTCCCAAGGGCCGTCGAGAATCGCACCGGCCTTGCCAGACTTGAGCTGGTTGAGCATGCTAGAGGTCTGCATGACGCCTTTGTTGTTCTTTTGCGCGGCGTACCATTCCATCGCGTTGACCCCTTCTTGGGTGTTGACGTTAGTCCCCTTCAGATCTTCGCCGCTCTTCCCGTACATGTAAGTGCCGGCCGACAGGAAGATCGGGTAAACGTTATAAGGAACCGTGAAGTCCGTTGCCACAACGCTCTTCGCCGTCATGGTGTCCCAGTCTTTGACGTCTTCAGCGCTCAGCTTAGACTTGTTGTAGTACAAAGTCTGCGCCTGCATCGCAAACGGAAAGGCGTAAAGCTTGTTCTTCCAGGTGACGCCTTTAACGGCGCTATCAACGTTATCCTGCTTGATGGTCTTGGTGGCATCTGGAGAAAGCGGGTTGATGTAGCCGGCAGAAGCCATTTGACCGAGTTGGTCATTTGGCACTTCAAACACGTCTGCAGCCTTCGAAGGATCCTTAGCCACATCAGTCTTCGCGTTCGAGGACCCGTTAGGACTCTGGGTCACTTTGACCTTCACGTCTGGGTACTTCTTGTTGAAATCCTTCACGATTGACTTGTAGGAGCTGACCTGCGTGTTGTCGACCCAAAGCTTGACCGAACCGGACACGCCATTTTTGCCTGAACTACTGCTTGAGGAGCCGGAACCAGAATTGCCGCAAGCAGCCAGAACCGTTGCTGAAAGTAGTGCAGTGCTGCCTAAAGCAAATTTCTGCCATAATTTCATGATGTTATTCCTCCCAAAAAATGTTTTATAAGAACATGAAACCTAAATTAATAACGAAGGTCGACATGCAGGCGGTTTTGCCACCTGCGAGAAAAACTGACTGCCGCGACCCAATCGGTGTCTGTTGACACCCAGTCCGCCGGCGCGGCACGCCGAACTCACATTAGCCCTCTAACGGCACTGGGTCCTTCGTGATCGCCATCTCCGTGTCCTTGTCAAAGAAGTGGGCCTTGTTGACGTCAAACCCCATTTTGACTGCGTCGCCAGGACTGTGGAAATCGCGGGCGTTGACGTTGGCAATGTATTCGGTATCGTCAACTTTCAGGTAAAGCTGCTCCGTAGCGCCCAGCAGTTCGGAAACCGTGACTGTCGAATCGATCACGGCATCCGGCCAGGTATCCAAGAAGGCCTGCTCGGAGTGAATGTCTTCAGGCCGAATCCCAAAGATCAACTCCTTGCCGTCATAGCCCTGATCGTCCAAAATCTTCGCGCGGCCTTCCGGCACCTTGAGGGTCACGTGCTTACCGTCGGAAACCACGCCATTGTGATAGGTCATGTTGAAGAAGTTCATCGACGGCGAGCCCATGAAGCCCGCGACGAATTTGTTGCGAGGATTCTCGTATACCTGAGCCGGTGTCCCAATTTGCTGAACGTGGCCCACTGACATAACCACCACCCGGTCCGCCATCGTCATCGCCTCAGTTTGATCATGGGTGACGTAAATCGTGGTGGTGTTCAGGCGCTGGTGAAGCTTAGCAATTTCGGCTCGCATCGAGACCCGCAACTTGGCATCCAGGTTGGAAAGCGGCTCGTCCATCAGAAAGATTGGCGCATCCCGCACAATCGCCCGGCCAAGCGCGACCCGCTGGCGTTGGCCGCCGGAAAGCGCAGCCGGTTTGCGGTCAAGAAACGGCTGGAGGCCCAGAATCCCTGCTGCATTTTGGACCCGGTCATCAATGTCGGCTTTCTTGTAGTGCCGGAGCTTGAGCCCAAAGGCCATGTTGTCGTATACCGTCATGTGCGGGTACAGCGCGTAGTTTTGGAAGACCATGGCGATGTTGCGATCCTTGGGTGCCACGTCATTCATGACCTTGCCGGCGATTTTCAGCTCGCCTTTGCTGATGTCCTCCAGCCCCGCAATCATGCGCAAGGTCGTGGATTTCCCACACCCAGAAGGGCCAACAAACACGATGAACTCTTTGTCCTTGATGTGAAGGTCAAAATCCTCGACTGCATAATTTTCGCCGTCGTCGTATTTTTTATATAGGTGGTCCAGATCGATTTCAACCATTTGTCCTCATGCTTCCTTTCTTTCCAGCCACGTTGTATAGGCACGCTGAATATCCTCGAGCTTTAGCGCTGCCGTACTTGGCACAATGTAATCTGCCTGGTAGAGCACTGCCGGATCGCCGATCCCAACGGCGAACTGACCGGCTGCTTTGATTGCCGAAACGCCCACCGCAGCATCTTCAAACGCCGCAACTTCTGTGGTGTTCAGTTTGGCTAAGGCCTGCGCCCGTTCGTAAATCTCAGGATCAGGCTTGCCGCGGTGTAGCGTGGCCGGATCCACGATCCCGTCGAACTGCTCGGCCAGCCCGAGGCGGCTTAGGATCGCCGGGGCGTTGCGCGAGGCCGAGGCGATCACCATCGTGAGGTGGGCAGCCTTTGCTGCCGCGAGCAAGTCACTAATGCCGGGCAGAATGTCTGCCGGGGTCATCGCCTCGATCAGGTGCAGATACATCTGATTCTTGGTCTTGGCGAAGGCGGCCTTTTGCGCGCTGGTGTAACGATTCTCCTGGTGCCCGTAACTGAGGACCAGATTCAATGAATCCAGCCGTGAGCGCCCCCGCAGCTGCTGATTGGCCTCTGGCGGCAGCGTAATATTGAGATCTTTTGCCAGCTGGTTCCAGGCCTGCAGGTGATACTTGGCGGAATCAGTCAGCACCCCATCAAGATCAAACAACAATCCCTTAAGCATGGGCTGCCTCCTTCACCAGATGAACCGCATGCCCATCGACTTCAATGTCGAGAGGGGCGCCAGTCAGCAGCGTGACCAACGTCTTTTGCCCAACGTCGACGGCCAGCAGCCGGCCGCGGTAGTTGAGCTTGAAACTGTAATGCGACCACTGCTTGGGCAAGAACGGCTTGAAGCGCAACTGATCGTGGTCGTACCGCATCCCCGCAAAGCCCTGGACAATGGCGAGCCACGAACCGGTCATAGACGTAATGTGAAGCCCATCGGCCGTGTCGTTATTGTAATTGTCAAGGTCCAGGCGCGCGGTCCGCCGGTACAACTCAACGGCTTTTTCCTGCTTACCCAGCTCCGCCGCCAAAATGGCGTGGATCGAAGTCGACAGTGAACTTTCGTGCACCGTGAGCGGCTCGTAGAAATCGAAGTTGCGCTCCTTTTGGGCCCGCGTGAAGCGGTCATTCAAGAAGTAAATGCCTTGCAAAACATCCGCCTGCTTGATGTAAGGGCTGCGCAGGATGTGATCCCAAGACCAGTGCTGATTGATGGGGCGCTGATCTTCTGGAATCGCGCTGGCCGGCTGCAGGTCCTTGTCCAGGAACGTATCGTTTTGAACGAAGATGCCAAGCTGCTTGTCGACCGGGTAGTACATCCGATCGATGATGTCCTGCCAGTGCGCCTTCTCCTCGGCGGTGACGCCAAGTGCCTTGACCAGCGTTGAATCAGCCTTGGGCAGCCGGGCCAACGTGTACTCGAGCACCCAGGCGGCCATCGTATTGGTGTACCAGTTGTTGTTAACGTTGTTTTCGTACTCGTTGGGGCCGGTCACGCCGTGAATCATGTACTGGCCTTTGCGCTTGGAGAAATGGACCCGATCGGCCCAGAAGCGGCTGATCCCGACCAACACTTCCATCCCGTCGTGGTTAACGTAACTCTCGTCGCCGGTGTATGCGGTGTACTGATAAATCGCAAACGCGACTGCCGCGTTGCGATGAATCTCCTCGAAGGTGATTTCCCATTCGTTGTGGCACTCGATGCCGTTGAAGGTCACCATGGGGAACAGCGCACCCTTAAGGCCTTGCTGCTGGGCGTTGTGGTAAGCGCCGGCCAACTGATCGTGCCGGTATTCCAGCAGCGCTCGGGTCACATCTGGCGGCGTCACCGCCAGATACATCGGCACGACATAGGCTTCAGTGTCCCAATACGTCGCACCGCCGTACTTCTCACCGGTGAAGCCCTTGGGCCCGACATTCAGCCGCTTGTCTTCGCCGTAATACGTCATGAACAGCTGCGCGATGTTGAAGCGAATCCCTTGCTGAGCTGCCGCATCGCCGTCGATCACCACATCGCTTTGCGCCCACCGGCGGGCCCAAATGGCTGTGTGACTGGCCAGGCGCTGATCAAATGAGGCAGTTTGCAACTGCGTCATCAAGGCACTTGCGGTTTGCGGCTGCTTTTCCGGGGCCACGTCGCGGCTGGTCACCACAATCACGTCTTTTTCTAACGTGAGACTTTGGCCGGCGGCAAGTGTGGCGCTCAGATGGGCGGCCGCTTGACCACTCGCTGTTTCATTGCTCGTTTGGGCAGTCTGGCCGTTGACCCGCAGTGCTTGTTTCAGCAGCACGGTGAAGCGCGGCACCTGGTAAGGGTTCGCCTTCGTGATCAGCTGAATGCTTTGGGCCTGCGCATCTTCCGCAACCGGCTGCCAGAAGCGCTCATCGTAGTTGCTGTCTTCGTTGCTGACGTTCCCGTCAAGCGTGGCAGCAAAGGCGATGGTGGCGTGGCCGCTGAGGACTTGGGCGCGGACTTCGATCAAGGCTGCTTCTTTAATTTCGTTGGACAAAAAGCGGCGAAAAGTGAGTTGAACGGTCGCGCCTTGGGCTTCGTAAATGAACGTCCGCGTCAGCAGTCCTTGATGCATGTCTAAGGCAATGCGGAAGTCGTGATACTTGCCAGTTGCCAGGTCGACGGCTTCACCATTAATGCGGATCCCAATCCCAATGAAGCTCGGCGCGTTGATCGCCTTGCCAAAGTATTGGGGGTAACCGTTTTTCCACCAGCCGACGCGCGTCTTGTCTGGAAACCACACGCCGCCAAGATAAGTTCCCTGCAAGTGGTCGCCGGAATAGCCTTCCTCAAAATTACCTCGCATCCCCATGTAGCCATTGCCGATCGCCGTCAAGCTTTCCTGCAGGCGCATTTCCTGCGGATGGAGTTCGTGGCTTTGAACCAGCCACGGGTCAATTTCAAAAATCCGTTTCATCATTTATATCCCCAATTGCACCGCCGAGGCGGTTCACTGATTTACAACTTGATTATCTCGTGGTGAAAGCGTTTTTAATAGGCCGAATATTCTGTTACCGCTATCAAGATCTCACAACACCACCAGCGCAAACCCCTTAGGTGCCAGCTGACCGTCCTGATACGCCTGGGCCAAAGCCGGGTCGACGGGCAAGGCAACGGGCTGGTCGGTCGTGTTGAAGTACCCCTCGATGTGCGTCTTACCGTCGCGGGCCACTTTGATCAGCCCGCTCGGCGTCACGGTCAGGCGGGTCGTGCCTGTGCCGAGCGTTTCGGCGTACTGCCTGCGAAAGGCGATCAGCGCATGGATCCGCTGCCAAACCGGCCCGTTGAGTTTGGACCAGTCCATTGGGCGCCGGCAGTCGGGATCATTTTCACCGGCCATGCCCATTTCTGTGCCGTAGTAGATGCACGGCATGCCGGTTTGCGTGAAGGTGAAGGCCAAAGCCTGCATGGCCAGGTCTTCATCCCCGTGCGCCACGGTCAAAAGCCGCGCGGTGTCGTGAGAATCCAGCATGTTCAGCATCACTTGATCATTTTGCGGTCGGTACATCATCAGCTGGTCAGTCAACAGCGCGACTAGGCTCTCGGCATCCAGCTTGTGGGTCAGAAAATGATCCTCGATTTGCTCGGTGTAGGCGTAGTTCATGACCCCGGAGAACTGATCCCCATTCAGCCACGGCTGGCTGGAATGCCACACCTCGCCGATGATCAGAAAGTCCTTCTTGGCCTGTTGCGTCGCCTGGTAGAACCGCTTCCAGAAGTGGTGATCGACCTCGTTGGCCACGTCCAGCCGCCAAGCGTCGATGTCGAACGTCTTGATCCAGTAGGTCGCCACGTTCAGCAGATAATCCTGCACTTCCGGATTGGCTGTGTTGAGCTTAGGCATGTGCGGCTCGAAAGCAAAAGTCTCGTACTGCGGCGCTTTCGCCCCTTGGTTAGGGTCTTTGAAAGGTGTCAGTGGATAAGAATTGATGTGGAACCAGGAAGCAAACCGCGACTTTTCACCATTTTTCAGGACGTCCTGCCACTGCAGGCTGCGCTCGCCAATGTGGTTAAAGACGGCGTCCAGCATCACTTTCATCCCGCGCTTGTGGGCCTCAGCAACCAGCTTGGCAAACAGCGCCTTATCGCCGAAGTCCGGATCGATGTCAAAGTAATCGATAGTGTCGTACTTATGATTCGAAGCCGCCGTGAACAACGGGCAAAAATACAGCCCGTTGACCCCCAGCGCCTGCAGGTCGTCCAAGTGGTCAAGCACCCCCTGGAGATCCCCGCCGTAATAGTCCTCCCGACCCGGGTGATCAGCCGGCCGCCATGGCTTGGTGCCAGCCGGGTCATTGCGCTTATCCCCATTGGCAAACCGTTCAGGGAAAATCTGATACCAAACCGTCTCCTTGGCCCAATCAGGCGTCTTCACCCGGTCAAGCTCGTGAAAGTAGGGCATCCGAAAAACATTTTCCGTACGGTTGGCCGGGGTATCCTCGCGCAGGCCCCGATCCGAATACAGAACCGTGGTCCCATCTGCGCCTTCAACCAAAAACTGATATTGCAACCGCGAATACGGCATCCGCAGATCAACGGACCAGTAGTCCTCAGTTTGGCCCGTCCCGATTTTGCGCATTGCCAGCGTTTGGTACCGCCAAACCGGCTTGTTCGTCGCCGGATCAAGCACCGTCAGGTAGGGATCCCCATAGATCAAAGTGACCTTGGCCACATCGTCCTTGGCGGTGTGGAAGTGCAACGTCAACAACCCCTTGGTGTACAGGTAGCAATCTTCACTTTCCGGCCGGTGCCGGAGTGCTGCAGTATTCATTATGCTTGGTCTCCTTCATTATTGATTAGAACCGCGCCCGCATATGGGGCAAGCGTCAACTGATTGCCGTTCAGCTTTGCCGAACCGGCAGTTAAACTTAAGTGGTAGTCGCCACTGGGCAGTGTCACTGTTGCCGCGCGGCCGCTCAGCTCAACCGCCACGAGCGCGCGCGCAGCTCCCAGCGTCCGCTGGTACACGTAGAGGTCTGCCGATGTCGTGAGCATCAAATAGTCCCCATCTTGAAACACCGGACGCTTCTTCAACGCAATCAGCTGCCGATAAAATTGGAGCATGCTCCCAGCCTTCCCGGCTTGCTCGGCGGCGCTGGTGTCTTCTGCCGCGCGCCCGGTCAGCCAGGGGGTGGCTGGCGAAAAGCCGTGATGTGCGGTCTGGTCCCAGGGCATGGGCCCTCGGGCAGGCAGCTTGTGCGTTTGTGACACCAGCTTTAAGGCGGCAGCTTCGGTCATGCCAGCCGCCTTTGCCTGCGCCACAAACGGTGCCACCGTTTGATCATGAAAAGCGGCGACCGAATCAAATTCAAGATTCTTCAGTCCCAGTTCATCGCCGTAGTAAATCACCGGAATGCCGCGCTGCAGATACATGAGCATCGCCAGTGACCGCGCCTGGGTGTCATTTTTCGCAATGCGCGTGCGCAGCCGGGCCAAGTCGTGGTTACTCCACCATAACGTCGGCGGCGCCACCTTGTTCAAGGTTTGCTGCCAAATGAGCTGGTGATGCTTGAACGCGGCAAAATCCAGCGGCTTGGGCTGAAACGTGGCGGGCAGCCGAGGATCCAGGTGCGATTCGTCATCCGTGAAGTAGCGAAACGTGATCACCGAATCCATCAAGCCATTGTGCGGCGCGGTGTAATCAACCGCCAAATGCGGATCTGCAGATGAAGCCTCACCCAGCAAAAACACATCGGGGTAATCGCTGCGAAGCCGCTGGCAAAACGGCCTGAGCCATTCTTGGACCTGAGGCAGGTTGGCGAAGAATGGTTCCGCGACAACCGGATTCTCATTGTCCGCCGGAAAATCCTGATGCAAATTGGCCTTGGCAATGTGGATGAACGCATCCAGCCGCAGCCCGTCGATCCCCTTGGCCAGCCAGAACTCAGCAACGTCCCCCATGGCCTGACGGACCTCGGGATTGGCCCAGTTGAGGTCTGGCATGCGCTTGTCAAACAAGTGGAAATAGGACTGCCCGGTGCCTGCCGGATCCGGCTCCCAGACCGAGCCGCCAAAAAAGCTGCCCCAGTTATTCGGCCGCCGCCCGTCTTTGCCGTCAAAGATGTAGTAATCGCGGTAAATGCTGTGCGGGTCGCGAATCGCGTCCTGAAACCACGGGTGCTGATCAGACGTGTGATTAAGCACAAAATCCAGCAGCACGCGAATGCCTGCGCGATGAAACGCCGCAATCAGCGCCTCCATGTCCGCCATGGTCCCCATCCGTTTGTCGATAGCATAGTAATTGGCCACGTCGTACCCGTTATCCACTTGGGGCGATACAAACAACGGATTCAGCCACACCGTGTTGATCCCCAGCGCCTGAAGGTAGGGGATCCGACTCTCGATGCCTTTCAAATCCCCGATGCCGTCGCCGTTGCTGTCTTGAAACGACTTGGGGTAGATCTGATAAATGATTGCGTGCTCATACCAAGCGCCCATATTCACCCTTCCTTTCGCTTCTCAGCTTAGGGGATGAGGCTAGTTGCAGACAAGCATTAAGGCCATGTTACCGCTATCAAAAACCGGTCCCACCCGATTTTGCCCACACAAAAAACGCGCGAGCCAAGTTTGATCCTGGTTCGCGCGCATATGTCAGAACTGTTTCCAGTCAGGTCCGCTGGCTCCACAACCTAAGACCACTGATCCCCGGAATCCGCTGGGTGTCGGGACGCGCCCGACTGATCAGCCGACCTTTCACCATTACTGGTTACTCGACTCATCGCATAACGGTATTATATCATGCTTTCGCGGTTTTTGCAGGCTTGCGGTAGGTCATTTCGGCCACCAGCTGCGCGAGCAGGAAGCCGACCGCGATCGCGCCGGCCACCATGGCGACGCGAAACGTCAACGACAGCGCCTGATCCAGATTACCGAGCACCAGCGCCCGCACCGCCTGGTACGCGGTCGCCCCTGGCACCAGCGGCACTAGGCCGGGAATGTTGAAAATGATCACCGGCATTTTTTTGATGCGAGAAAAGACAATTCCGCACAGCCCGATGGTCAGCGCGCCGAGCAGGTTCGCCAGCATGCGGCCGGTACTGAGCTGCATCAGCGTCCAGTACACCAGCCACCCGGCGGCTCCGGCCCAACCGGCCAGGTTCAGCGCCTTGTGCGGCACATTAATGATGATGGCAAACGCAATGGTGGACAGATAAGAGAAGCTGACCTGAACCAGCACTTGTAAGGCTAATGGCATGACGCCCCTCCTTGCCTAGAAAAACCGAAAAATGATCGCGATCCCGACGCCGATGGCACAGGCCGACAGAATGGCCTCCATGCCGCGCGCCATGCCGGAGAGCAGGTGTCCCGCCAGCATATCCCGGATCGAGTTGGTGATCGCCACCCCAGGCACCAGCGGCATGACCGCGCCGATGATGATGTTGTTGATGTCACGACCCACGCCTAGGCGCACGCCCACCCAGGCGGTCAGCCCGACCACAAACGCGCCCAAAAGCTCGGAAATGAACTGCAGCTTGGTCAGGCTGGAGACCTTGTAGTAGGCGGCAAACCCAAGCGCGCCGACCAAAGCGGCCAGTGGCATGTCGAACCAGTCATAGGTCTGCGCAAAAATCACCATCAAGGTCGTTGAGCACAGCGCCGCAGCCAGGATCTGCAGCCACACCGGGAAAAATGGCGTGTGCGCGTCAAGGGTCTCCAGCGCCTGGTGAAGCTGGCTGAGCGTCAGCTGACCGGCCGCAAACTGCCGCGACAGATTGTTCACCCCGGCCACTTTTTCCATGTCAATGCCACGCTGTGCCACCGGGGCAATTTGAACGGTCGCTGGCCCGTCAATGCCGATGAACAGCCCAGTCGGCGTGGTAAACACCCGCGCCGAATGCGCACCGGCGTTTTGCGCAATGCGCGTCATGGTGTCATCAACGCGGTACATTTCGCTCCCGCCTTCGATCATGATGCGGCCGGCAAGCAAGCACGTCGTCAGCAGTTCATTTTCCATCGTGCGCCTCCAAAAACTGGGTGAAGTGGGCACGCAGCTTGGCCTTGGGGTACGCCCCGGTGACTTTTTCCACCGGCTTGCCCTGCCAGTAAAGCAGCATCGTGGGAATGCTTTGCACGTGGAACTGATCGGCCACGGCGGTGTCGCCTTCGACGTTCAGCGTCAACACGCGCATGGGCAGCTCCTGCTCCAGCTCGGCAAGCAGCGGGCTCAAAATCTTGCATGGGCCGCACCACTCGGCCCACAAATCGACCACCGTCAGGCCCTCACTTAGGTGGGTCGTCATCGTCTCACTCGTCACTGCTGTCGGCATCCTCATCCCGTCCTTTCATTTTTTGATTGTAGCATGCACCCGGCGCGTTTGAATAGGCACGCCAGCAGCGGCTGATCTCAGCCCAGCTGCCACTTCAAAGAATGGCGCCCAAGTTGAACCTGGACGCCTCATCACCAACCTAGTTTATCATTTTCCAGTTGCCATTTGGATCCACGACAGCAAAAAAGCCGTGTCACCACGGCGCTAATGGTTATTCTTTAGTGAATTCATCGTACGCGGCCTGATCCATCACGTAATCCAGCTCGCCAATGTACTCGTGAACCGGGGTGTCAGGCGCGAACGGGTGCTTGAAGCGGTACAACCCATCGGAGCTGTCCAGGCCCCATACGCCGCCCATGTCGTACTTGGCCTTGCCTTCCTGGCAGGCCCAGTTGATCATTTCGTACTGCAGCAGGTAGGGGATCATCAATGAATTCTTGATTCGCATGGAGCCGCCGTACATGTGCCAAACTTTGTCGCCGAACGCGAAGGCAATCGCAGAAGCCTGCAGCTGGCCATCGACTCGCGCGATGAAGACCTTCATCTGATCCTTGCCGGCAAACGCCTCAGACATCCGATCAAAGTACGCCAGCGGCCGATAAGTGATGCCGTGGATCTCGCTCATCGTCTTGTAGGCCTCAAAAAACTCCGGCATCAGCTTTTCGCCATCACCGACTTCGACTTCGACGCCGCTCTTCATGGCGTGGCGGATCTTGGTCCGGGTCTTGCCGGTCATTGTGGCCATCACGCCATCAATGTCCTTGTCCTTGATGTCCAGCACAATGTTGAACCGCGGCTGGATCGTGTCATGGTTGCCATGGAACTTGCGATTGCGAGTCACGTAGCCATGTTTCTGAAAGGCAGCGTTCAGCTCATCCGTGTAATCCAGCTCCGGATCCATCCGCAGTAAGAAAGCATTGCGCTTCTTTAGTTCAGGCAGCGCCTCCTGGACCAGCGCATCGATCGTGTCAATGTCAGTCGGATCGCAGACTGGACCCTTGCTGCAGTAGGCAAAAGTGTTACCAGCCTTGTCCGTGACGGTCAGGATCGACATACCGGCCGTGATTTGGCCATCCTTTTCCAGGTAAGCGTACAGCGGGGACCAGTTGTTTTTGACCTTCGACCAGGCAACGGACTGGGTCACCGAGGTGTACGGGGCGTCTTCCACGAATTTTTCGTAGCGGGCAACGGCTTCTTGATTGTTTAAATCAACGATTGGCATTGTTTACTTCCCTTCATTTTTGGCCGCAAAGCGGGCCTTGTAACTCGCGTAGTATTTCTTGATCCGGTGATTGCGCAGGAAACTCTTGTCCGCCGGATACTCTAGGGTATTGCCCCACTTGCCGTCATCGATCAGTGTCTGCATATGCTTTTTGATCTCGGGATCGGTGACATTAGCCACGGCGTCGTCGGGATTGACCCCCAGCCAGAGGTAATCGTTCTTGGCCAGCTCGGGTGCCGTGAACGGCTGGTGGAACACGCGGTCTTCGACCATCGGCTTGATCAGATTGTGGCCTGAAGCCGTGGTGTAAAAGCCGCTGCGGCCCTGGCGCGGGTTCAGCTCAATCAGCTTGAACTCCTGATCGCGCACGTCGTATTTAAGGTCGAAGTTGCCAAACCCGGTGTAGCCCATGTTCTTGATAAACTTAGCCAGGCGCGCCTCAATGTCCTGATGGTACTCGATGAAGGTGGCAACGTAATTACCGACCAGAAAATCGGATGGGTCCTGCAGCAGCTGCCGGCCCATCGTCATCTGCCGCACGTTGGAATCCAGATCCGCGTAGAAATTGATGGTATACATCGCGGTGTCGCCGCCGGGAATGAAGTCCTGCAGCAGAAAGTTGCCGCGGTAACCGGCATCATAAGTCCGCTTCAGCATCGTCAGGATCTGGTCCTTGGCGGTGAACTTGTACGCCTTGCGCTGCCCGGGAAAATCCATCGCGATCTGCTGCGCCGCATCAGCGGGCTTCATCGCAACTGGAAACGCGAGCGCCAGGTCGGCCACTTTTTGCTCGTAGTTCTCTTGGTTGACCACCACTGTCTTGGGGTACGGCAGGTGATTTTCCTCGCATTGCTGATAGAAATGATCCTTGTAGTAGACGCTGTCCAGGACCTTCACGCTCGGGTACGGAATGATGTAGGTATCCTCCAGTGCCTCGCGGTTGCGAATGGCTAGCTCCGTGTACTCGTCGCCTGCTGTGATCAGGATCGGCTTGACCCCAGGCTTGCCGTACTTTTTCGCCATGTCGAGCAGCGCGGCAACAAACTCTTCGTTTTCCTTGAAGTGATCAACAACTGTCACGTCGCAAATCTGCGAATCCTTAGTCATCGCCAAGGCGGCCACGCCGATGCAGTGACTTTTGACCCCATAAGCTTCGTGGAACGAACGCGCCATGCCGTAAATGTTGACATCGGTGCCGACAAGGACTGGAATAATCGAACTGGTATCTACCATAGTGAACTCCTTTGATATGCAGGCTTAGTTACATTGTCCATTATCGCACAACTGCCCATGCGGGCAAGGCTGCAGAGCCGGCTTTAACAATAAAAAATCGTCTCGGGGAACCCCCGAGACGACCGGCTTTAAGGAGAGCGAAGGAGTCGAACCCCCCTACGCATTTCTGCGCTCACAGGCTGCAAGCAGCCCGCAGCATTACCGCTCTGCCAACTCTCCATATGACTAACAGTGTTTAGTATAGGACACGGTCCAAGCGATGTAAATGAATTTCATGAAACCATCATAAGATTCTCATGAATTAACAGTTCTTTAGTGTGATACCCTGCGCTGATCCCAGGTCCACGTAGTATTTGGTCCTTTGAAAAGTTTCATTTAGCTCCTTGTTGACCAACTCTGTGAGACTGAAAAGCCATTCCCCTGCAACACAAAAAAGGACCGATCACTCGGTCCTTACTTTAAGCGCGGCAGCTTCCTACCCTCGCAGGCAGTCACCCACCAACTACTCTCGGCGTAGAGAAGCTTAACTTCTGTGTTCGGCATGGGAACAGGTGTATCCTTCTCGCTATCGCCACCGCACTTATTTTGTTGAAAGCTTTGCGCTCTCAAAACTGGCTATCATTGTTTTAAATGCTTTGAACCGTATTTGCTTCGCTAGTCGTGCTCCGCTTTGGCAACGGCCAAGTGTCTAGCTACGCTTTGGCCTTCACCGGCTGCGCCGGCAAAGTCCCAAGCTAGGCTAGCCATTGGCCTAAGATCGCCAAAGCTGCGCACTGTACTTGGTTAAGTCCTCGACCGATTAGTACTGGTCCGCTCCATGCATCGCTGCACTTCCACTTCCAGCCTATCTACCTGA
>NZ_BOLT01000007.1:0-102496 GCF_016861805.1 Lacticaseibacillus sp. 53-4 | reverse complement strand
GATTACTACCGACGCATGGCTTAACAACCTAGACCACTATCAAGGATTCGTTATCACCGTTGCACTTGACTTGAAAATTGAGGACAAAGAACAAGATATGCCAAGCGATAATCCACATACAGAGGTCTCGAGTGACAGCCAGCACATTCAGCTATCTTACAATTTTGACAGCAGGGACACAGAAAAATTTATGAAGGAGCTGATTCAAAAACATCAGATTCCAAGAGAACATGATGTCACGGTTGTGCCTTATGATAAGAGTGATGAGGTTGAAATGAAATACACCTCTTATACGACGGTTTATGAAATTCCCACGAAGTTTCAGAACTAAACAAAATAGTCAGAATAAACTTACCCTGGCTTGAAAGAAGGTTCTCTAGCATGCAAGAGCGTCAATATACCAACCGCGGAGAATACGAAACCTACAAAATGGCAAAGTTACTGCAGACCCAGTATCCTGAAGACGGCATCAAAATTTACGCTAACCTGTTTCTCAGTCTCAATGATGGGGAGCCCAACCGGCAAATCGATCACCTGTTATTAAGTCACCGCGGTCTGTTTGTTCTTGAGACCAAGTACTGGACCGGCACCATTTATCACGAGATTACACTCGATCAACTCACTGAAGAATGTGCCGACTACTGGCCGATTGTCAAAGATTCATTGCCTAGCACCATCCGCCAACTAAAGCATTCTGATTTCTTTACGCTGGTTGCCAGACCTGATGAAGCACTCGAGGGCTATGCGAACTGGCACGACCCTGCTCAGCAAGTGAAGACCACGATGGCCAAACTGCATACTTTTCTGAAGGAGCACCTGGAGATTCCGCCATTTGTGCATGGTTTCGTACTATACGCGTACCCTCAGTCAGATGAAAACAAAATTTTCGATTTAAACGGCCGGCTTGACGGAGATGACGATACCAAGAATGACGATGCTGCGGAAATCACTGGTCACACAGCATCTGAACCAGATGGGTTCTCTAGTTTGGCCCGGTTTCGAGATTATTATGAGCACATGCCAAAAATGGTAATGCAGGCGTCTCGAACCACTGAGATTGCAAAATGTATCGAAGAAGAGATTATCAACTAACTGCACCACGATTCCGAAGGCAAGGAAAATAGACAAATAACAAGGCTGGTCCGAATTCTCTCGGACCAGCCTTGTTGCTTCTCAAGAGATTAATGTTGAGAAACCCGGTTGCACGCCAAGCCTGATTATCTTTGCTGTTAATCTGCAAATCGTGTAAGTATATTCGAGAATCGAACTAATCCGCCCATGTGGACAAAGCTCAGTAGATTGTTCCACAATTCAGAAACGGGAAAATCATGGCTCTAAGTCACGAATCTGATCGAGCAAGTCTTCAAAATGGTCGACCTGGCTCGCGTACTCGTCCAGCTCGCCACCGTACTGCTGGTTGAACCCTTCCAGCCCGTCGCCGGCGAAGGCAAACTCGTAGTTGTGAATGGTCTCGTACGTCTGGCTGAAATCCGCCAACAGCTCGTGGTGCTGACCGTCCAGCTGCAGTGCCATCTGGATCACGCGAAAATCGGTGTAGGCAAGTTCGAACTGCACGGCCCACCGACGCATGAACGGGTGCTGATTCTGAATGTGCGCCAAGTGATGGGTGGTGGTCCATTCCAGGTTATCGATACTGTTCTTCACGTCTAACATCTAAACCGCCCCTTTCGCGCCCACTTTACGCCCGGCCCGGCACTGAGGCAAACAATTCGCCTTGCCTGTATGTGGCAAGTCTTTCTTAGTTCCAGTTGACTGAGTTTGTAATGATAGGTTCTAGCCAATCGGATTTAGATGATTCGCCGCACTGGCCATTCGTGCAAATGAAGTAGCACTCAGCCCTTGGTGGCTTTTTTGGTGTTTAACGTGCAGCTTGCTTGGTGGGCAACAGTTCAATAATTAACATCGCCGTTGTCGCAAGCCCCACGATCAGAGACGAGACTCTCGCATTATTTGAAAAAATGAACACGCTCGAGACATTGATTGCATATAATACGGCAAAAACGATCCAACTCACACCCGCATCACGAAATCTGCGGATGGTAATTGCCATAGACGGTAAGAACAGAACAATCACAACGACTAACAAAATGAGTAACGCCGCAATCGATCCACCCAGAAAGTCCAGTACTCCGCTACTTGCCGAAAATTTCCCGCTATTGATCACTTTGAGTACATGCTGAACAACGACTGCGCCTACCGAAAAGAACAATATTAACCCAAAAATAATTTCAAAAAGCGTTGTCCACCAAAACTCTCGTCTACTACTTTTACCGACAAAGTTCACGTAGTTGGCAAAGAACGCTTTTATTGCCCGGAAACCACCAACGCCATAATACGAGTTGCGATTTTTACGGACAAGCGCGTCATCTAGGTGTTTCATAATATCCCTCCGAAATACTAAATATTGTTAATATCATAATCAATTGTTAACGAATATTTAGGCTAATTTTTGGCTGATGCAACTAACATTTTGTCTTGCCTACTGCTCAGCCACGGTCATGCGCCGCATCCCCAGCGCGGTCAACCCAAAGATTACAGCGAAGACCAAGAGCGCTGCTGCCACGATCAAAAACGGGTTCGCCTGAGCTGCCGGCAACGTCTGGGTCAGGGATCCACTGGCCAAGTGCCGGGTCAGCGCAGCAGCAGCACTGTCGGAAGGCGCAATTAACCGGCCAACCGGAAACCAGGCCAGCGCAACCGCAATGAACACCCCGCAAAGCGTCAAGGCTGCTGCCACCCGGTCCACCCGCTGCATCAGCACGTTGAAGAACATCCCAATGCCACCGAGTGAAGCAAACACCAGCACAATGAACAGCGCGTTGGCGACCCACGCAACCGGTGTGTACGTCCCCGAGTACCCAAGCTCCTTGATAAACAGCATCGGCACGCCGAAGATGGTCATGATCAGCCAGTCAAGGGCAAACCCGACCAAGCCATAGCACAGCCAGCCGGTCAGCTGCGTCCAAAACTGCTGCCAACGCGGAATGCCAAACTGAGCGGCCAGACGCAGCCATTTTGGGGTCAAGATCATGCTCGCTACGATGGTGAACATGCCAGTCGGCACGATCATGGTGTTGCCGAAGGGCTGATTCCAGTCCATCTTCGCGCCGACCATGGCGTTGATGCCGACCACAAAGAGAAAACTAAGCCCGAGCATCACCACGGCAAAGATGAGAAACGGTTTCGCCAGGTCCAGGAGCTGCATTTTTAACATGACACGTTTTTTCATGACTTTTCCCTCCTAAACCCGGTCGTTGAGTTCGGCGCGGCGGCCCAAGCGCGCCGCTAAATACCCAAAACCGACCGCCAGCACCGTGAAGATCAAGAGCAGGAGCAGCGGCTGAGGCGCCCCGTGCAGCGGCAGCCCAATCAGCGCCAGCAAGAACTGCAGCACGCCTGAATCGGTGGCCAGATCCGGCAGTGCCAGCATGATCAGGACCAAGGCCAACCCCGGCAAAACCATCAACCCATAGATGCCAAACACCAGCGCAAATCTCACTTTTCCGCTGAATGGCAGGCTAAGGAAACCGAGTGCAGCCCCAAGCGCCGAAAATGCCAAATACGCCATTAGCCGCAACAAGACGCTCATGAGTACCCCAGTTGGCCCAGTCAGGTGATAAACAGAAGCCAGAAAACTGCCCGTACCGTTGAACAGCGGAATGAGACTGACCAAGGTGACGAGCCCCGCCAGAACAGCGGAACAAGCCACCAGCCCGACTGCTGCGGTTTGCAGATAAAGCTTGCGACTGACGCCGTTTTGAAACGCCGACCCCAGCGCCCATGGCGTGGCAAAATAACCCAAAATTGCGGCGATATACAGGCCAATAAACTCGCCAGACCAGCCGTTGGCGTCAGACGTGTCGCCGAGAAAACTCATCACCACCAGCACGCCCCAGCCAAACAGGCCGCCAATCATAACGATACTCATCATCTGCAACTGCACTTTCAGCATCGCCTGAAATTTACTCGTCATCAGCGCCACCCCCATCGCGGGTCAGCTCCAGGTACATCTGCTGGAGATCCATCCCGCCGACTGTGACGCCTGCCGGCACCGGCTTTTCCAGTGGCGCATCCAAGGTGTAGGCGGTCAGCATGCCGCCCAGCGGCACTTCGCGCAGCGTGCACGTACCGCCGAGCCACTCATGAACCAGTGCCGTCGGACCGGTGACCACCCGGCCCTTGGCAGTCAGATCAGCGACATCCTCATCCAAGGTGATGGTCCCGCCATCCAGCACGAACACATGGGTGACCAGATTCTCGATTTCTTCGATTAGGTGGGACGCGATGATGAACGTCCGCGGCTTGCTGGCAAAGGTGTTAGCCAGCTCCTGGTAAAAAATCTCGCGGTTGTTGGCGTCAAGCCCCAGTACCGGCTCGTCCAGCATGACGAACTCGCACGGCACACACAGCGCGATGATCAGCTTGGCGATGGTGCGGTACCCGGTCGACAGCTTGCGGAACCGCTGGTGCGGATCCAGCCCAAAAGCCTTGACTAGGTGAGCGGCCAGCTCGTCATCGAAGCTCCCGTACATCTCCCGCGTCAGCGTGAACAGCTGCTCGATCCGGCTATCGCCTGGGTACAGCATCGCCGCGCTCATCAGGAAAATGCGATTTTGGGCGTCGCTGTTTTCGGTGACGTTTTTGCCGTTCAGGAGCACCTTGCCGGCCGTCGGGAAGAGGCGGTTATTGACGATTTTCATCAGCGTGCTCTTGCCCGCGCCGTTGCGGCCCAGCAAGCCATATAGCTGGCCGGCCTCCCATGTCATGTTGACGCCGCGCAGCACCTTTTTGGCGCCGAAGTTGCGCGTGACCTGCTTAAACTCTAACTTACTCATGCCCCATACCCCTCTTCCACTGCGGCGATCAGTTCCGCCTTGCTAATATCTAACGCCTTGGCGGCCGCAACCAGGTCCGCGATGCGCTCGGCGTAAAAATCGTGCTTGCGCTTCGCCTTGATCTTAGCCTGCGCCCCTGGCACCACGAACATGCCGATGCCCCGCCGCTTCTCGATCAGGCCCAAATCGACCAAAACATTCATCCCCTTGAGCACGGTGGCTGGATTGATGGCGTAGCTCTTCGCCACTTCAGTCGT
Organism: Lacticaseibacillus sp. 53-4; assembly: GCF_016861805.1. NCBI lineage: Bacteria > Bacillati > Bacillota > Bacilli > Lactobacillales > Lactobacillaceae > Lacticaseibacillus > Lacticaseibacillus sp. 53-4. The sequence continues at coordinate 97,383 of NZ_BOLT01000007.1, read as the reverse complement.
CGACGGGATCTGCGTGTCCTCAGCGAACGCGCCGCTCAGAATCCCCGCCGTGAACTGATCGGCAATTTGCTGGTACAGCGGCACGACGCTGCTTGCATCGAATTTCATGGGCCGCCTCCTTCCGGTTATTTAGTTAATTAGTTGAGTAACTAACCTACGCTGTCAAGATACCCTCTTCACAACAAGAAGTCAACAAAAAAGTCGCCCAACGTTCTGGACGACTTTTGAATTTAAATTTTAATGCCGAAGGTCTGCAAGATCAGCCAGATGTTCAAAATGATCAAGACAATCGTGACAAACCACGCGGCGTATTTGACCCAGGCGCGGTTCTTGAACTCGCCCATCAGCTCCTCACTGGAGGTGTACGAGACCAGCGGCACGACCGCAAACGGCAGCGCCACTGACAGGAACACCTGCGAGAAAGTCAGCAGCCCTTCTATTTTGGCCTCGTTGCCCTTGTAGATAATGGCAAAAATCAGCACCGGGGTGACCGACAGCAGGCGAGTCAGCAGGCGCTGGGCCCACAGCGGCATTTTGAGGCGGATGAACCCTTCCATGATGATCTGGCCGGCCAAGGTGCCGGTGATGGTCGAGCTCTGCCCCGAAGCTAGCAGGGCCACGGCGAACAGCATCGACAGGACTGGGCTGGCGATCGCGCCGACGACCTTGCTGTCCTGCAAGGCGTTGAACAGATCGACGAAGCGGCCCAGGTCGGAATTGGTGCCAAAGAACAGCGCCGCCCCTAAAATCAGCAGCAGCGAGTTGACCACGAACGCGATACTCAGCTGAATGTTGGAATCGATGGTGCTGAAGCGAATGGCCCGGTGTACCGCCTTCGGATCCTTGCGGTCGACCGCGCGCGTTTGCGAGATAGACGACCCCAGGTACAGGTCGTGCGGCATGACGGTCGCCCCGACGATCCCCAAAGCCAGGTACAGCTCGGAGCGGTTCGTCAAAATGGTCGGCGACGGAATGTAGCCTTGCAGCATCTGCCCGACATCAGGCTGGGACAGCAGCACTTCGTACGTGAAGACCATCAGGATCACGGCGACCAGCACCGCGACAATAGCCTCAATTTTTCGAAACCCGAGGCGCATCAGCAGCAGCAGGATCAGCACGTCGGCCGATGTGACGATGATGCCGACGATCAGCGGGATCTTGAACAGCAGCTCCAGCGCGATCGCCGACCCGATGATCTCGGCCACATCGGTCGCCATGATGGCCAGCTCGGTGATGATCCATAAGATGAACCCAGTGACCTTGCCGGTACGCTCGCGGGTGAGCTGCGCCAGATCCTTGCCGGTGACGATACCCAGCCGGGCGGCCATTGCCTGCAGCAGCATCGCGGTCAAGCTCGAGATCAGGACCACTGTCAGCAGCGTGTACTTGAACTGCGCGCCCCCGGCGATCGAGGTGATCCAGTTGCCGGGATCCATGTAGCCGACCGCGATCAGGATCCCCGGTCCGGTGTAGGTCAGCAGGGTTTTCCAGAAACCGGCGTTCTTTGGGACCTCGATGCTGCCGTTGATTTCGTCCAAGCTTTTCGAGCCGGCCTCCTCTTCAGCGAACATGACTTGGTGCTCTTTGCGGGATGACTTTGCCATCACGCCACCTCCCCTTCTCAGGATTTCCCAAATACAGTCTACGTCTATGATAAAACTTCATATGTAAGTATAGCGATATTTTAGTCTTCCCGAAACCCCCAAATTTCCGCTCGTCACTTCTTTTTGAAAAAACCAAAAAGAACCGTCACCACAGAGTTGTGATGACGGTTCGTGAACGACTCGGACAAGTTATTTCTTGTCGGTCGTGGCGATCTTCTTGCGCTTAGCGACCTTTTGACGCTCGCCAGTGTTCAAGATCTTTTTGCGCAAGCGAACACTCTTAGGTGTCACTTCGCAGAGCTCGTCGTCGTTCAAAAATTCGATCGACTCTTCGAGGCTCATGTTCTTCGGGGTCTTGATGGCCGCCGCGTGGTCTTTCCCGGCCGCACGGGTGTTGGTCAGGTTCTTCCCCTTCGTCGCGTTAACGGCGATATCGGTTTCGCGGTTGTTCATGCCGACAATCATGCCTTCGTACACTTCGGTGCCGGCGTCAACGAACAACTGCCCGCGTTCCTCAATGCTCTGCAAGGAGTAGGTGGTGGCCACGCCTGCGTTGATGGACACCAGCGCACCGTTGACCCGGCCAGGCGTCCAGTTGCGAACGACCGGCATGTACTTCTCGAACGTGTGGTTCATGATGCCGTAACCACCGGTCGAGGACAAGAATTCAGTCGAGTAACCGATCAGGCCACGCGATGGGGTCAGGAAGACCAGACGGGTCTGACCATTGCCCTCATCAGACATGTCCTGCATCTCACCCTTACGCTGAGACATCGCATCGATCACGGTGCCGGTGTACTTGCTTGGAATGTCGATCTGCACTTCTTCAAACGGCTCCATGGTCTGGCCGTCGATTTCGCGGTAAATGACTTCCGGGCGGCCGAGTTGAAGCTCAAAGCCGTCACGGCGCATTTCTTCGACCAGAATGGACAGGTGAAGTTCGCCACGGCCGGAAACCATCCAGGCGCCGGCTTTATCGGTGTCGTCAACTCGCAACGAGACGTCGGTCTGCAGCTGAGCCTTCAGACGGTCTTCGAGCTTGCGCGCGGTGACCTTGTCGCCTTCGCGGCCGGCAAACGGGGAATCGTTTTGCATGAACATCATTTGCAGAGTCGGCGGATCGATCCGCAGAATCGGCAGGGCTTCCGGATGGTCAGCGGCGGCAACGGTTTCGCCGACGTAGATGTCATCCATCCCGGACACGGCAATCAGATCACCGGACTTGGCCGTCTGGATCTCGACCCGCTTGAGGCCGAAGAACCCAAACATCTTGGTGACGCGGAAGTTCTTGTGAGAACCATCCAGCTTCATGACCGTGACGTTATCGCCAACGGAAATCGTGCCGCGGAACACGCGGCCGATCCCGATACGGCCCACGTAGTCGTTGTAGTCCAGCATGGAAACCTGGAACTGCAGCGGTTCGTCGGAAGTGTCTTCCGGGGCCGGAATGGTCTTGAGAATGGTGTCAAACAGCGGCTTCATGGTGTGTTCCTGGTTGGCCGGGTCGTCCGAGTAGCTGGAGGTCCCGTTCAACGCTGATGCATACACGATTGGGAATTCGAGCTGGTCTTCGTCAGCGCCGAGTTCGATGAATAATTCAAGGACTTCGTCAACGACTTCAGCAGGACGCGCACCGGGCCGGTCGATCTTGTTGATGACCACGATTGGGGTCAGGTGCTGCTCGAGGGCCTTTTTCAAAACGAAGCGGGTCTGCGGCATGGTGCCTTCGAACGCGTCAACGACCAAGAGGACCCCGTCGACCATTTTCATGATCCGTTCCACTTCGCCACCGAAGTCCGCGTGCCCTGGGGTGTCCACGATGTTGATGGTGGTGTCCCCATATTTAACGGCCGTGTTCTTCGACAGAATGGTGATGCCGCGTTCCTTTTCGATCGCGTTGGAATCAAGCGCGCGGTCCCCGATCTGCATGTGTTCCGGCAAGGTGTCGGACTGCTTTAACATTTCGTTGACCAGGGTGGTCTTACCGTGGTCGACGTGGGCAATGATCGCAATGTTGCGAATATCGTCGCGAGTCTTCAAATTAATTAACTTCCTTTCAGAATGGCCTTGTGTGGCTGCAAAATGCCAACCAACTCGGCGCTGGTTCTGGCATAAAAAAACATGCCTCTTCTGAGACAGTCTTCGAAATAAGAGTATAGCACAAACCACGCGCCTCGGATACCTTTTCTGAAAAGTCATGCGAGGCTTTCGTGAAAATTACTTGGCAGGCATCTGGTGCAGAATCTCCGCGTGCGCCTGCGGCATGGCGGCCACCACCACGTCGGCCTTGAGCAGATCGATTGCCGACCCGTTTGGCCGCGTGCACTTGAGCCCGAACCCGGTCCCAATCGCCATGCCGGCGGCGATGTCCCAGGGCTGCAGGTACGACACATACCCCACCAGCTGGCCCAGGGCGATGGCTTTAAACTCCATGCCGGCGGACCCGGAGATCCGCGCGCCGGAGCTGGCCAGCGCGATGTCGCCGAGATTCAAATAGTTGTGAATCGTCATCGGCCCGCTGGCGCCCAGCAGACCATCTTTTAGCAAGCGGTCAAGCGGCAGGCTGACCGGCTGGCCATTCAGCATTGGCGGCAGGTTTGGCCCGCCGGTGACCAGCTCGTTGCGCATGACGTCCAGGATGGCCCCGTACAGCGGCACGCCATCTTGGTACACGCCAATCATCACGGCGAAATTGGCCCGCTGCTTGACGAAGTTCATGGTGCCATCGATCGGGTCGACAAAAAAGACCAGACCGGCCATGTCAGCAACTTTCGCCGCAGTGCCTTCCTCGGCTTCGATTTTTGCTTCCGGATACGCGGTGCGAATCTTCGCAACCAGAAACTGCTGACTTGCCGCGTCGACATTGGTGACCAGGTCATTGCGACCGGTTTTGGTTGCCACGTTGACTGGTGTTTGCATCGCCGTGAGGATCCGCGTGCGGTCTTCGGTCAGCCAGGCTTCAATGTTTGCTGCGAGCGCCTCGAGCATCATGGGCTGCCTCCTTTACGCGCACGCGACCGTCAGTGGTCGCCTGCGCCGCCTTCATCACGCGGTAAATCGAGTAGCCAGAGGCCTGTTCAAACTCCCGGCCCAGCCGCCGCTCGGTGCCCTTGTCCGGCACCACCTCTTTGAACCCGGCGTAAGCGGCCAGCAAATTGGCGCGGTCGACCCCTTTTTCATAGGCGTCTTCCACTAATGTGTAAAGTGTGGTGACTTTGATCATCTCGCTTTTGGACCAATCCAGGTCCAGCGGGTATTCATAATTGGCTTCCAAATTTAGTTCTCTCCTGCTTCGATCGCGGCAATTTGCGCGGATAGGCGAGTCAGCGCTTCGGCCAAGCTTTGCTGCTCAGCCTCAGACCCGGTGACGCTCGCCACCGCGGTGATGCCGCGTCGATCGATTTGAACCGGCCGCGAGTAGACCAGCGGCTGGTCGCCTTTATCGTAGCGCACGGCCACCGGCGCAATCAAGGCAGAGCCAGCGTTGGCCGCCAGCAGCCGCTCGACCAGGCCGCACAAACTGTGACCGTCTGCCGCCTTCGCGTACGCCTGGCAGGCCGTCAGCACGCGCGTCATGATGCCGGACGCGTCGTCTGCGTCTTGCAGCAGCGTCATCACCGCAGTCGCGCCAATGTAGGCCCGACTCCACAGCAAGGTGAAGTCCGGCTGGGTGCCGATCACATACGCCGTGACCGCACCTGCCGGGACGTCAAACTCGCGCGCCAGGCTGTGCTCAAAGCAGCGGGTCAGCCCCATCGTGCCCAGTCCCATCACCGCGTCTGCCTTTAAGCCGGAGAAGCGCTGCGCAAAATGGGTGCACAGCTCGCTTTCTTGGGTCGCCACCAGCAGGCGGCCGCTGAACCCGGCGCCCATCGCCGCCTTCAACTCGCGCCGCATGCCGGCCAGATTGGCTGCCTGCACCGTTTCTGCCGCCCCTTCGGCAAAATCGGTGATGATCAGCACATCCGCATCGGCCAGCTGCTTGGGCGTGGCCTTTTGAAACGCGTTCTCGCTCACCGCGGCCAGCGCAATTAGGCCATCCAGCCCCACATGTTCGGTCGCCGGTGTGTCCAGTAAAACCGCCAGCGGCAGCCGGCTTTGAATCAGTTTGGCGGCAATGTCTTGCGTCGCGCTGGTGTCCCCACAAACCACTACTTTTTGCATAACTTACCCTCCAAGTCTCTTAAGGTAATATTAAACAATTGCAGTGCGATAAGACGATACAGTTTCATGTCAAAACGTGGACACTGGATCGTGGACAGTGGCAGGCGTGTCTAACTGAGGAACACGCGCAGTTTTCAGGAGAGATGCTGGTCCCTGAACTAGTGGACCATCGCACTTTCCCCACCGAAATGCCACTGTACATCTAAAAGTTTCGGAAAAATTCTTGCATAATGTTTATTAGATGTTATTGTTAAAACAACAGGTTAATTACAAAAAAACATCAGGCCATGTCAGTCAATCATTCTACCAGGAGGCTCAATCCATGAAATATCTCATCACTGGCGCTACAGGACATCTCGGTCGCAAAGTCATCGATCAGTTGGTCGCTCTGGTCGGCGCGTCCGCATTAACCGCGGCTGTACACACCCCAGCAAAAGCCACTGCCCTGAGCGAGCGAGGAATCAACACGGTCGTTCTGGATTACCTCAACGTCGAGACCATGCGTCAGGCTTTCTCTGGTCAAGACGTCGTCCTCTATATTCCCAGCAAAACCTACGATGTCTTACAGCGAATCACCGAATTTGAAAACTCAATCAAGGCGCTCGAACTCGCGAAGGTGCCATCTGTCGTGTTCGTCAGTTTTTATGCCGACCAGGAGAATAATCCTTTTAGAATGTCACCATACTACGCCTACGCTCCACGCAGGCTAGCCACCAGCGGCCTCCAGTATGCGGTCGCGAAAAACTCGCTGTACGCCGATCCGCTCGTGCCTTATCTGCCGGAGTTGATCGAGCGCCAGGCGTTGATCTATCCCGTCGGCAATCAGGCGATGAGTTTTATCACCCAGGACGACAGCGCCAAGGCAATTGCCACCTTGGCCGTAAAGCCGGAATTGCGCGACGCTGGCCAAATATACACGCTGACCCAGGAAAAAGCCCTGACCATGCCAGAACTAGGACGGATCATGACCAAAGTCACCGGTCATGAAATTGGCTATAAACCCGTGACCACGGCAGAATTCGGCCGCATTTATGCGGCGGAAGGCGATGGTGAAGAACTCGCCAGCATGTATGCCGCCGGCGCCTTGGGTCTGTTCGACCAGGCCACCAACGATTTTTCGAAGATCACTGGCGAAAAGCCTGAGAGCATGTCGGCCTTCCTGAAGCGCAGCTACCGCCCAGAAGCGTAAGCCTCCTGGTTTCCTTGCCCCAGCATCGGGTGGGGAACACCGTCACTGGCGCCGCCATTCTGAAAGCAGGATACACGATGAAATTTTCCCATAAACTCAGTGATGCCCTCCACATTTTGGCGTACGTCCAGATTTATGCTGGCGGCGACCTATCCAGTGCTGCGATTGCCGCAAGCGTGGAAGCCAACCAAAGCATGGTGCGGCAAATGATGTCTAAACTAGTCAAGGCCGGCCTGCTCAATAGCCAACCTGGCAAGGTCGCAGTGAGCCTGGCTAAGTCCCCTGAAAACATCACTCTGCTCGACGTTTATCTGGCTGTTGAGGACAATCAAAACCTGTTACACATCGATGATAAAACCAACCCATTGTGCATTGTTGGTGGCAATATTCAAGACACCCTGAATGTCGTATACGCCAACATTCAACGCGATACTGAAGCCAGCATGGCCAAGCACACGTTGGCAGAGATAATCGCCGACATTCTGGTTCGCCAGGACGCCAAATACTAACTCAAAAGCGTATTGATGATGAGCTTAAGACTCTCACCAATGCGCTTTTTGTGTGGGGTAAACTGAAGGCTTGGTTGACTCCTGTGTACCCGCTTGCTGCCGAACTTGCGCGCCGGATGAGCCCCATCGGCTCTCCACGCCCAGCAGGAAAGCGCAAAAATACCGCCCATCGAATGATGGGCGGTATGCATTTCATTTTCAATTAAACTGAGGGTCGGGGCGACGTGACTGGGTCCTGGTTGTACCGGAACGCGGTCGCTTTGACCGCACTCACGTCACTTTTAACCAGGGAAGCCCGACCCGCAACCTGCGGGATCAGGGCCAAGTCGTCGTGAACCTGCTTGACTTTAATTTCAACTTGCTGAATCAACTTGCTTGCGCTGATCACGCGGCCTAACCGGATGATGGTGCACTTGATGCCAGTCAGCAGCGCTTGGAAAATCGCGACTACTGGCAGCCCGCTTTTAACGGCGAAAATCTCGTTGGCCATCTTCGCGATGTACCGCTGATCGCCCACGGCCAGCACCCGCGCCTGAACGTCTTCATTGACGCGGCTGCCCGCCAAGGCAACCCCTTGCGGCATCGTCTTGCCGGTGAGCGTCAGGATTACCTGCAACCAGCGGCTTGGCGTAGCAGAAGCAGTGGTCGCCACATCCGTCGCCAGCAGCGTGCCGGCCGGGATCTTGACGATATCACCGGCAACTAAACCAGCAAGCGTCGTGCCCCGAACCAACCCGTCGCGCACCACCAGAACCTGGCGGTTGCCATTGAAGTTGGTCAGCCAGCGGCAAAATGCGGCGTGCACCGCGTAGCCGCCCATCACCAGCAGCGCCGTGAGCGCCAAACCGAGCCAAACCCGGTCAAGCAGCACGTCGCTGAGCACACCCAAGCCAGCGCTGAGCATGGCAATTGGGCGCAGTGGGAACGTGGAACGAAGTGGCGTCGCAACAGTGCGCAAGTTGAACTGCATCTTGTTGACCTGAGTCGTGCTCAGGCCAGAATATTCTTGCATAAACATCGTGTTCTCCTCTCTTCCCAGAGAGGGCTTGCGATGCGCCTATTTACTTATATATCGAACTAAGTGGTGGCACAATGACAAACCTTCCGGGATCCGCACTGTCCGGACTACCGCCACCGTCAATCGCTGTTTGTTTCATTGCGCTCACCACCTTTCAGTTGACTTGCCGTTGTGCTCGCGGTTTCCACCCGCGTTTTTTCTCATCTAGAATAGAAAAAAGCGCACACCGATTGAGTATGCGCGATTTGCATCCCAATCGTTTAGTTTTAGCACTATACGCCTAGAAAAGTTCTCAGCTGCATTAGCGCGGGCCTTTGTAGACAGGCGCAGTTGACTCATTGGCATCTCTGGATGTTTCTGAGCAGCAGCATTGTTCGTATAGGAGCCTCACCTAACGGAAAGCACCATATTTGTTTACAAGCCTAATTCTACTTACTTTTGCCTTGCCTGTCAACCGCCAGACCCTGGTACATCAGCCTTGATGAGCATTTTCTCATTTTGAGCGCGACACCAACAGAATTCGCCAAACACCCCTGCCCGCCCTCATTTGCGCGTTTTGCTTGCCTGCCAGTTGTGCTAAAGTAAAAAGGAATCGATTTGAAGTGGAGGCGTTACGCTTGTATCTAATGAAAGACATTACCCGAGACGGCGACCCCGTCCTGCGCGCGCGGGCGAAGAAGGTCAAGTTTCCGCTGTCCGATGAGGATAAGCAGCTGGCCCATGACCTGATGGAATACCTGGTCATCAGCCAAGACGAAGAAGAAAACAAGAAGTATCAGCTGCGGCCCGGCGTTGGCCTGGCTGCCCCGCAGGTCGGCGTGTCCGAGTGCATGGCCGCCGTGCTGGTCCCCGGTCCGGACAACGAGATTTTGTTCAAGGAAGTGTTGGTCAACCCGGTGATTATCTCGAACTCCGTGCAAGACGCCGCCCTTTCCGAAGGTGAAGGCTGCCTGTCCGTCGACAAGGACATCGAAGGCTACGTGGTGCGCCACGACCGCGTCACCATCCGCTATCAGAACCTGGATGGCGAAACCAAGAAGGTGCGCCTGAAGAACTACCCGGCGATCGTCTGCCAGCACGAAATCGACCACCTCAACGGGATTTTGTTCTACGATCACATTAATAAGAAGACGCCGTTCAAAATGGACCCTGAGGGCATTTTGATCGACTAAACCCAAAAGCGTCTCTGGTGCGGCGGCAAGCCTGACTTGCCGCGCGCCCATCAGAGACGCTTTTTTACACTCGCTGAATGTCCTGCAGGTACGCAATCGTTGGGGCATTCGTGACAAAGGCGACATCGAAGTGTGTCTTGCCGTCCCGCTCCCAAAAATCGGTAATCACAAACGCCGGATAGCGCGGATCGGAGCTGGCGATGTGCTGATCCTCCGCCGTGTCGCGCAGCTGATTTTGAAGCCGGTCGCGCGTGATCTTGATTTTCGGGGTGTCCGTCTCGTATTCAAAGCCCATAATGCCGTGGCCCCACACATCGGCGACCGCATCCGAGTGCAGCGGGTTATCAAACGGCCAGTGCAGGACCGTCAACACCTCCGCCACCACCTGGTCGGTCAGCTGCTGACTGTGCCGCACGAACAGGCGCAGCGCGCGCCGCCGCCTGGCGATGCGGAGCCAAATGACGCCGGCTAAGACCACGCCGACCGCAAGAATTGCAAGCAACCAGTACATGGTCTCGCCTCCTTTGCGTTCATTATACCGCTTTAAAGCCCGCGGCGCCGCTGGCAGCTGGTGGCGCAAGCGCCCCTTATATGCTAAACTATCTATAACTGTTGAGTTTTCAACATTTGACCGGCAAAATTTGCGAAGATCCTCAGCCTGAGGCCATTTTCGCGTGCAAAGGAGTTTTATTTATGATCTATAAAGTATTGTACCAACCGGACAAGATCCGCAATCCGCGGCGGGAAACCACCCAGACCCTTTACATGGAGGCCGAATCTGCGGCCGCTGCGCGTGCTGCTGTCGAACAGCACACGGACTACAACATTGAGCTTGTGCAGGAGCTCACCGGCAACTTTTTGGAATACGAACAGAAGTCGCCGAACTACAAGCTGACGGAGTTCTAATTATGGATCTAAACATAAAGAAAGATGAAGTCGCAGTCTTTGCCATTGGCGGTCTCGGTGAGATCGGCAAAAACATGTACGGCGTCCAATACAAGGATGAGATCGTCGTGATCGACAACGGCATCAAGTTCCCCGAAGACGACCTGCTGGGCATTGACTACGTGATTTCTGACTACTCGTACCTGGTTGAGCACAAGGACATGATCGATGCCCTGGTCATCACCCACGGGCACGAAGATCACATCGGCGGCATTCCCTACTTCCTGCGCGAAGTGCCGAATGTGCCTGTTTACGCCCCACCGCTGGCAGCGGCCTTGATCCGCGGCAAGCTCGAAGAACACGGCCTGCTGCGTTCGACCGAGCTGCACGAAATCAAGGAAGAAGACGTCCTGAAGTTCAAGAGTCTTTGGGTCGACTTCTTCCGCACCACCCACAGTATCCCTGATACCCTGGGCGTGGCAGTTCATACACCGTATGGGGCAATCGTTGAAACCGGGGACTACAAGTTTGACTTGACCCCAGTTGGCGACCAGCCAGCGCCGAACCTGCAACGTATGGCCAAACTTGGCGAAGAAGGCGTGCTGCTTTTAATGAGCGACTCGACCAACGCCGAGATCCCGAACTTCACCAAGTCGGAACGATTCGTGGGGCGGTCAATCCGCCACATTTTCGATGACATCGAAGGCCGCATTATTTTCGCCACCTTCGCGTCGAACATCTCGCGGATGGAGCAAGCCATTCAGGCGGCGCGTGAGCACGGCCGCAAAATCGCCGTCTTCGGCCGGTCGATGGAAACCGCGCTGGTCAATGGCCGCGAACTGGGTTACCTCGACGTCACCGACGACGAACTGATCGACCCGCACGAGCTGAACAAGATGCCCGCCGAAAAGGTCATGATCCTCTGCACCGGCTCGCAAGGCGAACCAATGGCCGCCCTGTCCCGGATCGCCAACGGCACACACCGGCAGATCACGATCCAGCCTGGCGACACCGTCGTCTTCTCCTCTAACCCGATCCCTGGCAACACGGTTTCCGTGAACCACGTGATCAACGAGCTGGAAGAAGCCGGCGCGACCGTCATTCACGGCAAGGTCAACAACGTCCACACCTCTGGTCACGGCGGCCAGGAGGAACAAAAGCTGATGCTGCGGCTGATGAAGCCGAAGTACTTCATGCCGATCCATGGTGAATACCGGATGCTCAAGATCCACACCGAGTTGGCGCAGGAGTGCCACGTCCCGGCAGAAAACTGCTTCATCATGGACAACGGCGACGTGCTGGCGCTGACGGCGGACACCTGCCATCGCGCCGGGCACTTCCCGGCCGGCGACGTCTATGTTGACGGCAATGGCGTCGGCGACATCGGCAACGCGGTCATCCGCGATCGCCGCATGCTCTCCGAAGAAGGCTTGGTCGTGGTCGTGGCCACGATCAACATGCAAAAACAGGCCGTGTTTGCTGGCCCGGACCTGCTTTCCCGCGGGTTCATCTACATGCGCGAATCCGGTGAGCTGATCAATCAAGCGCAGCACCGCGTCTACCGCACGATCAAGAACACATTCAAGGAAAACGAGAAGGTCACCGAAGGCATGCTCAAGGATGCGATTACGTCAAACCTGCAGGAATTCCTGTTTGATAAGACCGAGCGTCACCCTGTGATCCTGCCAATGCTGATCACCTTATAAAATCGAAAATGATTCTCGGCGCTTCGCTGAGGATCATTTTTTTGTCTGATTGGTCACGGCAGGCAGTCGCAAGCTTGATTTAAACGCATAAATATTCATCGCGTACCACCGATTTTATTGTGTTATTCATTGCTGGCCGGTATAATCGGTACTAGTGATTTTTGGAGGAGGCGAACGCATGGCGGCGGCATTTTACTACATCATTTTCAATCCGGCAGCCGGCTCTGGCAACGCTGTGGACACGCTAAAGGCAGTCCGCAAGGTCATGAACGATCGGCAGATCGACTATGAGGTGCGCGTCAGCCGGTACTCCGGCCACACGGTCCAGTTGGCCAAACAAATCGGCAGCTTCAACGACCATCCGGGCGCGGTCGTCTTAGTCATCGGCGGCGACGGCACGCTCAACCAGACCATTACGGGATTGAAAATGACGCGGCAGGCCGACCTTGCCGTTGGCTACATCCCCGCCGGCTCCGGCAACGATTTTGCGCGCGGCATTGGGCTGCCGGACGATCCCATGAAGGCGCTCGAATGCGTCCTAAGCACCGAAACGCCCCTTGTCCTGGACATTGGTCAATATGCTGAACAGACCCATCAGGAAAGCGGCTATTTCGTCAACAACATCGGCATCGGCTACGACGGCAACGTCATTGCCCGCAGCTCACACAGCCAAATCAAGACTTTTCTCAATCGGTTCCACCTGGGCAAGCTCTCCTACTTCATCACTGGTGTCATTGTGTTCTTCGCGCAAAAACCGTTTCCGGTGATCGTCTACGACCAGCAAGGCCGCATGGAAATCATTCAAGACGCCTTCCTCGTCGATGCCACCAACCATCCCTACTTCGGCGGCGGCATTCGCTTCATGCCCGGCGCCGTGCCAACAGACGGCCAGCTGGACTTGGTGTTGGTCGAGCATCCCAATTGGGTGGTGTTCTTGTTCTACCTGATTCAGCTGATCCGCGGCAAGGAAGCCAAGTACGACCGCATCCACCACTTCAAGGGCAATCACCTGCGCCTCGAAACCACCGAGCTTGAGGCCGGCCAAATGGACGGCGAGGAAATGGGTACCCGCCCCTTCGAGCTGGAATTCACCGTGGCCAAGCAAAACTTCTGGTTCAACCTATCAGAAAAAAAATAATCTCTTCGCCCAACGTGGCAAAGAGATTTTTTAATGGAGCGTCACTTTCTGCCCGCTGGTCGTGAGCACGCCTTCTGCCGTCAGCTTGGTGAACTGGCGGCTGAGCGTTTCCGGCGTCACGCTCAGCCAGGAAGCGAGGTCACGTTTGCTCATAGGCAGTTGCAGATGCCGCGTCCCCTGCTGCGCGCTGAGATCTTCCAGGTACTGCTGCAGGCGGGCCTGAGCGGTCAGGGTGCCGTAGCGGGCGCTGCGCGTTTCCAGCGCCGTCAGCCGCGTGCCAAACGCATTCAGCAGGCGCACTGCCAACTTGGGCGACTGCTCGAGCAGTGTTTGAAAATCCTGCCGCCTGATCGTGCAGACGAGGGAATCCTCAACTGCCACCGCCTCATTTTGATGAGTCTGCTCCGCAAACAACGCCGCCTCACTATCCACACTGTGCGGGCCAAGAAAGTAGAGCACCTTCTCTTGCCCGTCAGGTGTGGCCCGCATCACTTTCACGCGGCCGCGGTCGACCACCAGCAGCGCGGCCACCGGCGTCCCCGGTTCGTACAGCGCTGTCCCTTTGCCGACTGGCCGCTGGTGCGTTGAAATGGCTGCCAGCGCCTTCACCACGTCATCGTCCAGTCCGTTAAAAATCTCAGCCCCGCGCACGCATGCCACTGGATCATGCATCATGATGTCTCCTTTTTGGGTGGAATTGATATATGTCAATTACAAGTGTCCAAATACATTGTACACTAACGGTATCAAAATCAAAGGAGCAATTCATCATGGCAAATTATCACGCAGAAATCGTGGCCCTCAACGCTGACAAAATTGGGACCGCCGCGCACGGCACCGCGGACTTCACCCTGACTGACGAAACATTGACCATCACCATCGAGATGTTCGACACGCCGGCCAACACTGAACACTGGGAACATTTTCACGGCTTCCCGGACGGCAAGCAAGCCCTGGTCGCCGGCCCCGCGCAGGACGCAAACGGCGACCGTTTTATCGACCTGATGGAAACCGGCAGTGTCTCCGGCACCACCATGGTCCCGTTCGATGATGCGCCCGAAAACATGGACATCCCCCACGACCGCTACCCGGTCGCTGATGCCACCGGCCATTTTGCCTACACCAAAGTCGTGCCGCTGGCCGCCCTGCAAAACCACTTTGAGCAGGCGTTCGGCAGCCGCGACCTGCAGCTGGACAAGCGCGTCGTTTACATTCACGGGGTGCCGCAAAGCCTCGTTCTGCCTGCCACCGTCGCCGGCATGGTCGGCGATTTCGATCAGCACGTGACGCTGCCGATCGCCGCCGGTCAGATCAAGCGTGTTGACTAGCCTTAGCACCCGTTCAATGCCAACAAAAATGCCATTGCCTGAATAAAAAAGGCAATGGCATTTTTCTCATCGCCTCGTTGAGACGGTCAGAAGTAATCTGAGAAGTACGGCTCGTCGTTGGGAATGATGCGCTCCAGCTGCTTAATGGCCGCCTTGCTAGCTTCGATGCGCTCAATTTTGGCCAAGTACGACGGGCGGCGGTAACTCATCAGCATGGTCGTCAGCGTCTGAATGTCCAGCTTGACCGGGTCGCCCACCGGCCGATCGGTGACCTGCAGATGGCCGGCTTCGTCCCACCAGAGGCCGAAGACGCCGTTGTTCCAGTCGGCCAAGGGGTCTGACACGACGAAGTGCAGCGGCTTGTCCGCCTCTTCAAACGGGTACGACTTGAGGAACTGGGCCACGTCCACGATCCGCGCCATGAAGTACGGGTGGATGGTCTGGGTGATGTCACCATCGTCCAGCAGGAAGTGCAGCGGCTCGTTTTTGTAGATGTCGCCTTTGACGTGCTCCACCATGGAAAAATGCGCCGCGACAAAGTTCCACAGGCCGATGCGGGCCTCCTGGGTGTTGTAAACCATTTCCTTGATGTGGAACACCTCATCGGCAATCCAGTACAGGACGTACCCTTGCGGAATGTCATTGTCGTCGTAATAAACGCCGGCGATGCGCTCGTCCTCGTCCTCCCAGCGCCAGTATTCGTCCCAGTTGAGCTGGTTGCGGATCATCGCGCCGTGATTGTGCAAGGCGAACCGGTTGTAAATCTCGATCACGTCCGGGTCATCGATTTCCAGCCGCTCGACGTGGCCGGGCAGCGAGTTGTCGACCTTGGGCAGCTGGGTGTCCTTGACGTCGAAGGTCAGGTGATCGGACATGATCTCCCAGCCCTTTTTCCGGTAAAACGGGATGCTGTACGGATACAGGTACGAGATCCACTGGTGGTGGTCCCGCATGTGGGACAGGCCGATTTTGACCAGATCGTGCATCAGGCCGTGGCCGGCGTATTCCGGGTACGTCCCCACGCCGGTCAGCCCCGCCATGTCGTACAGCTGGCCGTGAATGTTGACGCGGCAGGGGTAAATCGCCAGCTGCGAGATCAGCTGATCGCCCTGCCACCAGCCGATGACGTCGGACTTTTCGAGCACTGGGCGCTTGGCCCGTTCGAGCTCGCCGTCCTCGTAGCCGGATTCCTCGACCTCTTTGGCTGTCACTTGAAACACGTAGGCTAATAAATCGTTGAACTGCTCGAGGTTAGCCGGGGTGACCGGCCTGATCTCAAGCTCGTCGCGGATGTCGTCTGCCATAAAAACTCCTTAGTGGCTTACTCAGCCTCCTGCGCTGCCAACAGCTTCGCCGGCGTCAGCCCATTTAACCCGATACGCGGGTCGATGGTCTGAGCTTGAATCAAAGCTTTGGTCAGGCGGTATTCTTTATTTGGATCAATTGCTTCACTATTTTCATTATCCGAAGCATCCGGCGCACTGTCAACCGCTGTGGAAGCAGGTGGTCGCGCCGCGGTCGCGGCAGGCGTGCTTGCGGCAAAAATGTCCGGCTGATCCTGCTTCATCACCTTGGCCAGCCGATCAACCAGCGCGGTTTTGCGGTTGTCGGCGACGGCTTCAACGGCCGTTTCAAAGGCCCGCGCGTCCCCCATCAGGATCAAGAAATCCCGCGCCCGCGTCACCGCCGTGTACAGCAGGTTCCGCCGCAGCATGCGCCGCGCGTTCAACGTCAGCGGCAGGATCACGACCGGGAATTCCGAACCCTGGGCCTTGTGGATCGAAGTCGCATAGGCCAGCGTGATTTTGGACCAGTCGCTGCGCTGATACTGCAGCTCGTTGCCGTCAAAATCAATCGTCAGCTCGTCAGTTTTGCTTTCGGCTTCCTTGGCCGCGGTGATGCCGGTGATGATGCCGAGCTCACCGTTGAACACATTCGCGTCTGGATTGTTGACCAGCTGCAGGACCTTATCGCCGATGCGGTACTTGACCGGACCAAACTCGACTTCCTTGGTGCGGTTGGATTTTTTCGGATTCAGTATGTCCTGAATCAGCGGGTTGAGCTGGTCGATGCCGGCCGGCCCGCGGTACATTGGGGCGAGGACCTGCACGTCCGCCTTGTCGAACTGGGTCGCGGCCTTGCCAACGACCTGGCCGACCACCCGCGCCAGCTGCTCCGGCGGGCAGAGAATGAACGAGCGGTCCTTCTTGCTTTGCTGCCAGTCTGCCGGCAGTCTGCCAGCATTGATCGCATGCGCCAGCGGAATGATGGACGAATCTTCGTCCTGGCGGTGAATGTGGCGCAGCTCCATGGCCGGTAATGTCCGGCTGCGAAGCAAGTCCGCAAACACCTGGCCCGGGCCCACCGATGGCAGCTGGTCTTTATCGCCGACCAGGATCACTTTGATGCCCGGGTGCAGCGCCGCCAGCAGCGTGCGGAACAGGTAGGTGTCGACCATCGACATTTCGTCGACGACCAGCAGCCCGTCCGGCAGGTCCTTGGGCTCGTACTCCTGCGCGTCGATGGCCAGTCCCAGCAGTCGGTGAATCGTCGATGCCGGCAAGCCGGTAGTTTCCATGATGCGCTTAGCGGCCCGGCCCGTTGGCGCCGCCAGCATCAGCGGAAACGGCTCATCTTTGTACGTGTTGATGTCCAGACTGAGCCCGTTCAGCTCGGCATACGCGCGCACGATGCCGTTGACCACGGTAGTTTTCCCGGTGCCTGGTCCCCCAGTGAGCAGGAAAATCTCGTTTTGCAGCGCCTGCTTAATGGCGGCGGTTTGCGTCTCGTCGTAGTGGATCCCCGCTTCTTTTTCGACGGTTTTAATGACCTTCGCCGCCGCTTTGTCGCTGGGCGGATCTTTGACCGGCTCCTTCAAGGTGGCCAGCCGCGTGGCGATTTCTCCTTCCGCGTCGTACAGCCGTTTAGGGAAAATGCGCTGACCGTCGGCGTACAGCTCGCCTTTTTCCGTCAGGGCCAAAATGGCCTTGCCCACCTGGTTGGCATCGATCTGCACGTTGCGGGCACTCTCCAGCACGCCAAGGGCCGAGTTGACGAGCACCGGCAGCGCGACGTACGTGTCGCCTTCGCCGTCGGTCAAGCGCTGGAGTTCGGCTAGCACCGCCCCGCCCAGCCGAATCTGGGAATCCGGCTCGATGTGCAGGTTGGCCGCGATGGCATCGGCGCGCTTAAAGCCGATGCCGTCGATGTCGGCAATCAGCTGGTAGGGGTTGTCCTTGATGACGTCCAGCGCATCGGTTTTGTATTTTTGGTAGATTTTGGCCGCCATGTTGGACGTGAAGCCAAAGTCGTTTAGGCCGATGATAACCTGCTCCATGCCAAGATTCAGCTGGAGGTTGTCGACCAAAGTGGCCCGTTTTTCGGCGTTCAGGCCAAGGGGCTTGAGGACATTTTCGTCCTTGAGGATCTTGTCGATGGCGCCGGTGCCCAAAGCATCGACAATTTTCTTGGCGGTGATGCTGCCGATGCCAGGAAAGCGGTCTGAGGCCAGGTAGTTGATCAGCCCCTGCTTAGAGGTCGGCTTGTCGACTTGATAGTTGTCGGCCGCAAACTGCAGCCCGTAGCGCGGATGGTTGACTACTTTGCCGACAAACGTATAAGTCTCGTCTTCCTTGATGTCACCAAAATTCCCGGTGACGGTGATCTCGTCATCGGGCCATTGAATATTTGTTTTGGTGATCGTCACCGCGACGATTTTGAAAAACGTGGTCGGGCTTTGGAAAATAATGCTTTTGACCCGGCCGCTGACGCTTTGCTGTGCATCTTCATTCATCGGCTTTACCCTGCGCCTTCAGGAATCCGGCAATGTCCCGGACCTGACCGGCCTGCTGATCATAGCCCTTAGGATCGAGCTTTTTCGCCTGGTCCAGGTACTGGCTGCCGTCTTCGTCTTGGCCGGTCAGTGCCATGCCGTAAGTGAACAGCACCCGTGCATTCTTGATCTGCAAAAATGGCGCCAGCAGCTTGGCGGCGTCCGCAAAGGCGCCAAGCCCCAGCAGCAGCTCCGCCGAAAGCAGCGCCGCGTCCACCTTTTCGGGCGCGGCGTCATGCGCGGTCAGCGCAAAGGCCAGCGCCTTTTGCACCTGACCGGCCTGCTGATAGCTGAGCGCCAGCATGTACTGCGCGTCCTGCTTGAGGGTGCCCTTCTTCGCAGTGGCCAGCTGACCGAAGTACTTGATTGCCAGCGTCGAATTCCCCTGGCTGAACGCTAAGAGGCCGGCGTCGTACGTCAGCTCGGCATCATTGGGGAAAAGCCCCAGCGCCTTGACGATCAGCTGGCTCGCCTCATCGTAGGCGTGGATGCCGATCAGCATGGTCGCCAGCACGGCGTAGCGCTTCGGGTCCGTCGGCTTTTCGTCAATGCGTTTGACGGCGGCCTGAATCGCTGCATCGTGGTCCCCTTGATTAAATTGTGCGGTCAATGACGCCATGGCTGGTGCCTCCTAAATCGTGTCGGTTGGATCAAGTTTCTTCGTGATGTAGTCCGTGTCATTCCAGCGCACCAGCTTGAACGGCAGCTGAGGCCCGTGCGCGTCAAGAATCGTGACGCTGCTGTTGGTCAGCCCGCCATCTTTGCGCATGTCCTTGATGGGGGTGCCAAGCAGGCTTTGAATCAGCGCCACCAGCGCCGCCCCGTGGCTGACAAACAGCAAGTTATCATCCGGCTGCGCTTGTTTGACGGCGGCGAGCACCACCGGCTGCATTCGCTGGATCAATTCTGGAAACGACTCGCCTTGAATTTTGGTCGGATCGTATTCGCCGGGGGCGTAGCGGAACGCGTGAAGCTCCGTGGGATATTTTTTCTCCACATCAGAAAAGCGCATGCCTTCCATGCGCCCGAGGTTGAACTCGCGCATCCCCACCGTGGTCGTCGTCGGAATGTCTTGACCAAGCTGCTTGATCAGATACTGCGCCGTTTTTTGCGCGCGCGGCAGCGGACTGATGTAGGCGTGGGCAAATTTGACCCCACGTACGGTCAGGTAGTTGGCCAACTGGCCGATTTCCTCATAGCTTTCCTTAAGCAGCGGCGAATCGCCGTTGGCCCCTTGGTAGCGCCCTTCCAGGTTCCACTCCGTCTTCCCGTGTCGAACAAAATATAACCGCGTCAATCTTGCTCCCCCTAATGGTCTTATATAGTTACTAATTATCGCGATTTAACGCGCCTAATTCAAGGGGGCTAAAACCATCAAACCTTTGGGTTCATCAAACAGGCCTTGTCCACGTCGATGGTGTGGCCTTCAAGCCCCAGCAGCATCATTTTGCGGTCGATGCCACCGGCGTACCCGACCAGTTCACCGTGCTTGCCGACCACGCGGTGGCACGGAACGACGATGCTGATGGGGTTGTGTCCTACAGCGTTGCCGATTGCACGCGGCGAGGTCGGCCGGCCAAGGGTTTCGCCCACTTGAGCGGCCAGCGCGCCATAGGTGGTCACTTCACCATAGGGGACCGTTAGCAAAGCCCGCGAAACAGTCTGACGAAACGTCGTCCCGGTCAGCTGGAGCGGCAGCGCCTTGGGATCAGGCCGGTCGCCGTCAAAATAGTCCTGCAACCACAGGCCAGTTTTGATCAGGACTGGTGTCACCTTGCGCGGCACCCGACCCAGGTCAAACTGCCCGCCAAAGTAGTCCTGGTCCTTGAACCAGATGCCCAGCAGGTGATCGTCGTCGGCCAGCAGGGTCAACTCACCGAATGGGGATTCATACGTGCTTTGTGCTTGCATCACGGCACCTCCAATTGCTTTTATTTTACCATACGAACACGTGTTCTGAACAGCGCACCAGCGCCTGGTGCCACGAAAAAACACTCCCACATTTGTGAGAGTGTCCAATCGTGCCTGATGCTTAAACGTACTGCAGAACCTTGGCGTCGTTGTACGCGACGTTGATGGTCCCGCCGCCGAAGCACTCGTCGCCGTCATAAAGGACAACGGCCTGGCCGGGAGTGATTGCCCGAACCGGGTGGTCGAACTCAATGCGGGCGTTGTCGCCGTCGAGGTGCACGGTGACGCCGACATCCTGCTGACGGTAGCGGAACTTCGCCGTGCAGTGGAAGTCAGTGGCCGGCGCTGCGCCGGTAAAGAAGTTCATGCCAGACGCGTCGAGGCTGGTCGCCATCAGGTGCGGGTTGTTGTAACCCTGGCCGACATAGAGAATGTTCTTCTCGATGTCCTTGCCAACCACAAACCACGGCTCGGAGTTCTCCGAGTTGCCGCCGATGCCAAGCCCCTGGCGCTGACCGATGGTGTAGTACATCAGGCCATCGTGCGTGCCCTTTTCCTCGCCATCATAGGTCATCATCTTGCCAGGCTGAGCCGGCAGATAAGTGCTGAGGAACTCCTTGAAGTTCTTCTCACCGATAAAGCAGATGCCCATGCTGTCCTTTTTGTGGGCAGTGGCCAGACCAGCCTTTTCGGCAATGGCCCGAACCTCGGACTTCTGCATGCCGCCGATGGGGAACATGGACTTCTTCAGCTGGGTCTGTGACAGCTGGCTGAGAAAGTACGTCTGGTCCTTGTTGGCATCGGCGCCGCGCAGCATGTGCACGGTACCGTTTGCGTCGGTGGTTAACTGGGCATAGTGGCCCATGGCAATGTAGTCAGCGTCTAGCTCCTCGGCGTAATCGAGAAACGCCTTGAACTTGATCTCTTTGTTGCACATTACGTCGGGATTCGGGGTGCGGCCGGCCTTGTACTCGTCCAGGAAATACTGGAACACGCGGTCCCAGTACTCCTTTTCGAAGTTGATGCCGTAGTAAGGAATGCCGATTTCGTCAGCCACCTTAGCCACGTCTGCATAGTCGGTCGTCGCGGTACAGACCCCGTTCTCGTCTGTATCGTCCCAATTTTTCATGAACACCCCGACGACGTCATACCCTTGCTGCTTAAGGAGAAGCGCCGACACGGACGAGTCCACGCCGCCGGACATCCCCACCACAACGCGGGTGTTGCTGTTGTCCAAAATGATCACCATCATTTCAATCAGATTCTGGAGTTATCCGATTTGAAGGTCGTCAATTCCAGTAAGGTTAATTATACCAGTGCAACCGGGAAAAACAACGCTTTCTGAAAGTAAGCAGCGGAAGTCTTTGCCGGCCTTACTTGCGAATGTAATCCGCTCGAACAATCGCCATGTAATCCGCCTCCTGCGCCGGTGAAAACATGATGCCGGCCTGCCGCATGGTCTTGCTGACGCCCAGCGACATGGTTTGTACCACGTAAGCGACCGCCGTGACCCCTTGGATCAAAAGCTGGTAATGTTGTTCCAGCACCGGCTGCAGACTGGCCGCCTGCTCCGCGGTCAAGCTGGCACTCAGACTGATCAGATTGGCCAAAATCTGACGGCGCAGTTCGTCAGAGGTCGCACCCCAGCTCACGCTTTTGCTCTGATTCCGCTGGCCGATCAGGGGCAGACGCTTCTTTTTAGGCTTCATCCCCACAAGCGCTTGCGGCGCCGCGCCGAGCACCCGACTCAGTTGGCCGAGTTGCCTGAGTGTCGGGACAACTTGCCCATTTTCCCACTGGTTTAACGTGTCAGGCGTGATCCCCAGCGACAACGCAGTATCTTCCTGCGACTTTCCGCTTGCAGCGCGTGCGGCGGCCAGATCCTTACCCATTGCAAAAGCCATATCATTCTCCTCCGGCCTGCCACCACAGCGGGCCTGCTTGGTATCGTTGCAGCAAAACAACTGCATGGCACATACAATAACACTTTTTGACTGTTGCACTTGAACATGACGAAAGTGTTAGCTGCGCCACCGTCAGATTGCTCTGCCACTGCAGAAATAGACTCAGGAAGATAGCCCCGCCGATGGCTTATGGCACCCCTTTTGGCAAAATAGTGTTACGGTATTTTTGTAAGCGTATTAAAGAAAGGAAGCCTTTAGCATGACAGTTTTTGCGGCATTTTCTAACGACGAGATTCTCGCCGACCTGAGAGCCAATGTGACCGCCGGCAGCGTCATCACCGACCCGGCCACCTTGAAAAAGCAGTCCTTCTCCCCCAACCTGACTGACGATGATTCCGGGTTGGCCCTCGCCTTCATCGAGGCGCACAACACTGCCGACGTGCAAGGTGTGCTCAAAACCGCACGCAAGTATCACGTCCCAGTCGTCACCCAGAACCGGTTCACCAGTACCGTGATCGGGGCGGACGGCATCGCCGGCAGTTTCATTCTGTCCACCGCCGGCATGAACAAGATCAAGGAAATCAGCAAGGCCGACTCGCTGGCCGTGGTCGAGCCCGGGGTCATTAACGGCGACCTCGACAAAGCCGCTCGCGAGCAAGGCATGTTCTACGCGCCAGATCCTGGGTCCAAGCCGATTTCCGGCATCGGCGGCAACGTTGCGACCAACGCCGGCGGCATGAGCACCGTCAAGTACGGGGCAACCAAGGACAACGTGCTCGGCCTCAAAGTGGTGCTGGCAGACGGCCGCGAGTTGAAACTTGGCGGCCGCACGCTCAAGCAGGCGTTCGGCTACGATCTGACGCAACTGTTCGTCGGCTCGGAGGGCACGCTGGGCATCATCACCGAGATCACGGTCAAGTTGATGCCGATTCCACTTGGCACGCCGGTCATGGGTATGGCCTTTTTCGAGAACATGACCGCCTTGGCCGAGGCCGTCGCCGAGATCCGCATTTCGGGCGTCTACCCGACGATGCTCGAGGCGATGGATCACCCGACCATTCAGGCCATCGACCAGTACGACGGCACCGACTACAGCAAAGAATCCGGCGCGATGCTGATCTTCAAAATCGATAACGGCACCAAGCAGGCCATGGATGTGCTGAACGCCCTGCTGACCAAGCACGGAGCCCGCGACATCACGGTCACCGAGAAACCCGAGGAGCAGGCCCAGCTGGAAAAAGTCCGCCGCGACATGCTCCCAGCCATTTTCACCGGGCAAAACCACATCATGGAGGACATGGCGATGCCACTGTCCCAGCTGGCGCCAATGATGGACTACATCAAGCAGGTCGGCCAAGACCTCGGCCTGAAGATTTACACGGCCGGTCACGCCGGCGATGGCAACGTCCACCCGTCCATCGTCTGGCCGCTTGAGGAAAAAGGCGTCCCGGCCAAGGTCAGCCAGGCACTGTCCTTGATGTTCAAGAAGACGCTGGCGCTGGGCGGCACGATTTCCGGCGAGCACGCCGTCGGGATGCTGAAGAACCAGTGGAACAACGCCGAGCTCGGCGAAGACGTCGACATGCTCCAGCACCAAATCAAGGCGCTGCTGGATCCGATGAACCTGCTGAACCCGAAACGCAAGATCAACTAGCCGCCGATTGGACGCAAAAAGGCCGCTGCGATTTTATTTTCGCAGCGGCCTTATTTGTACGGTCATGCCTCTTCAAGCACCTGACGCTCGATCATGTTGTCGATAATGAAGTGATACTGCTCAACGTTATCGGCCGTCTTGTCAGTTTTGAAGATATTGATGGCCTTCAGTCCGTTGGCCGTGGTCACACCCATTTGGAACCCGGACAGGTCGGCCTTGAATGTCACCTTCAGCTTATTGGCCTGCGTGAACGGCGAGTTCGGATCCAGCGAACGCTCCAGCTGGAAATTGCCGTTTTTTGTTTTCACAAAGCCCAGATCCATCAGCGTGTAGCGCTTGATCTGCGGTGATATCTTGTAGGTTTTCGGATCGCCCAATACGGAACCGGTTGCCTGTAATGCCATAACTCCCACTCCCTGTGCGCTAAGCGGCGCTTGTATTCGCTTTTATCTTACCATAATCGCATATCAGGCACCAAAGAATGCCGCACAATCATTGGCGGATCACGCCGCGGGGTGCAGCCAGTGCGTCAGACCGGTCAGCAGCACCCCGACCACCAGCGTTAGGGCAAACGCCAAGACAATCACGGGTAACTGGATCGCGGCAACCCCAAACCCGACCATTGCCAAAATGACGGTCACAACCGTATTTCCTCCAATCGCCCAATTGACCTGCTTGCTGGCGGCACTCGCCCAAAACGGCTTGGTCGTGCGGGTCATCAGGATGGTGAGCATCGCGCTGAACATCAGAAAACAGAACAGCGCAGTGCTGATCTGGCCCGCGGTTTGCCCCACGTGAATCAGCCACAGCAGCCAGCCAAACCCAGCAAGCGTCCACCCACCGGCGTAAAGACCGGCCGTTTTACTCAGCTTTTTCATGTCCCAGCGCTCGGGTTGATGGCTGATTTGCGCGTGGTCGGTGCCGAGCACCAGCGTGACCAAATCGTTGAGCAGCGCGACCAGGATCATCGCATTCAGGCTCAGCGGCAAAAAGCCGAAGATCAGGTAGCCAAAAGTCAGCAGAATGCTTAGCTGGGCCGCCCGCGACAGCTTGGTGATGGTCCAGGTCATCATGCGCTTATAAACGCGGTGACCACTATCAAGGACATTGGTGATCGAAGTGAGTCCAGGAGTCAGCAGCACCATCCGCGCCGACCGCTTGGCCAAATCCACCGCGGTGGCAACCGCAATGCCCAGGTCCGCCTGCTTCAACGCCGGCGCATCATTCACGCCGTCACCGGTCATCCCGACGATATAACCGGCCTTTTGAAAATTGGTCACCATGGCCAGTTTGTCCTCAGGGACGACATCGGCGATGCCGGCGAGGTCATCCAGCGGCTGGTGCGGTTTCAGCTCAGAGATAGAAATCACGCGGCCAGGCAAGCCGACCTTCTTGGCCACGGCCGCCGCCGTTTTCTGGTTGTCCCCAGTCAGCATCAGCACCTTGACGCCGCGGGCGCGGATCTCGGCGAGGGCTGCCGCGCTGTCCGCACGCGGCTGATCCTGCATGATGAACAACCCGACCATTTGCTTTTCCACTGCAATGGCGGTCGTTCGCCCCGCGGAAAAATCGACGGCTGCCGGCAGCGTAAATGGGGCCGTGAGTTTGGTCAGTTGCTTCAGGGAGCCCAGCCGCACCGTTTGCGTGCCAGCCTCAGTCGACACCTCAACTTGGGAGTAGCCGGTGCCGGAATCAAACGGTTGGAAGTGACTTTGAGCTAAAGCAGTGAGTTGTTTTTGTTTTGCATAATTTTGAACGGCCGCATCGATCACGCTGGGCTTGCGCTGATCCGTGGCGGTCAGCGCAAATTGCAGGACAGTCGTATCTGGCTGCGCCGACAAGTTGTAAAAGGCCACCACACTGGGCTTGTTGGCGGTAATGGTGCCAGTCTTGTCAATCAGCAGCACGTTCATGTTGGCCGCCTCTTGAATGCCGGTCAGGTCGCTGACCAGGACTTGTTGGCCGCTGAGCACCTTGGCCTCCACGGAGTTGGCTACGGCAAAACTAGAGGGCATGGCGATTGGAATCGTCGCGATCACCAGCATCGCCAAAAACGGCAGCAGCGCCAGCAAACTCTGCCCCCGCACCAGCGTCGCCACGACTAAAATGACGGCCAGGACTGCATCCACCGCGGCCAGGTAGCCGATAATTTTGCCCAGTAGTTGCTGCAGATGGCCAGGCGCCGAGCTTTTGTTGATGAGGCTGATGGTTTTGCCGGAGCGACTGGCCTTTCCGGTCGCCGTGACGCGGCCAACAGCGTGGCCCGCAGTCAGCTCTGTCCCGGCAAACGCGGCATCACCAACGCGCCGAGACACGCCTTTGGCCTCCCCTGTGATTGAGCTTTCATTGATGTCGGCGCTGCCTTGCAGCAACTCAACATCCGCCGGCACCAAATCGCCAGAAGTCAAACTGACCAAGTCGCCGACCACCAGCTCCCGCGCTGGCACCCGCCGCCACTGACCATCGCGCTTGACCGTCGCCGTCAGGGTCAGTTGGTCGGTGAGCCTGGACAGAATTTTGGTCGCTTTGCGATTCTGAACGGCGCCATTCACCGCGGCAAACAGCAGCATCACAATAATGAAGCCGGCCTGAATGCCCTTGCCAAGGATAATTTCCAGCAGCAGCGCGCCTTCCAGAATCCAGGCGGACGGTTCCCACAGGCGCTGCGCCACCGCTCGCGGAAAACTAAACGGCTTTTCGGCCACCTCGTTTGGGCCGTCCTTAGCTAGGCGAGACTGCGCTTCGACTTGTGTTAATCCAGAAAGGTGACTTTTTTCCTCTGCCAAACTGATTCCTCCTCAAGAAATCCCTTAGACACTACTTCCACTCTACGCTTTTGCCGCCAGCCGCTGAAAGCCCGGTGCGGCTTTTTTACCTTTCTTTCAATTGGACGCAAAAACACCGAATCCGCAATGTTGCTGCAGATTCGGTGTGATGGCAAGGGCTATGCCTGAGCCTTTTTACGGAGCCGATTGACGATTTTGACCAGGGCGTCGCTGAACTGCACGATGTCCATGGTGGTATTGAACGCCCCGAAGGACACGCGAATCGACTCGCTGATGCGCGGTGAGTCGGCGCCGTACATCGCCGTCAGCACGTGTGACGGCTCCAGCGACCCGGCCGTGCAGGCGGAGCCGCCGGAAATGGCAAAGCCGGCCAGATCCAGATTGGTCTGCAGCGCGTAAGTCGAAACGCCAGGCAGCCACAGGTTGAACACGTGATTGAGCGCATCCGGCTTCAGCGGCCCGTTGACCTTGAAGTCCACGTCTGCGGCCTTGAGCGCGTGCATGATCTGCTCCTTGAAACCGTAATACTTGGCCTGCCGGTCGCCTTTTTCCTGCGGCGTGATGAGGCGCACCGCCTCGGCAAAGCCGGCCACGGCTGGCGGGTTCTCGGTGCCGGCGCGGCGCTTCATTTCCTGCTCACCGCCGCGCAGAAACGGTGGGAAGTTGACGCCCTTGCGGCGGTACAGGAAGCCGATGCCCTTGGGCCCATTGATTTTGTGGGCGGAGACACTCAGCATGTCGACGTGCAGTGCGTCGACGTCGATGTCGAGCAGCCCGTACGCCTGGGTCGCGTCCGTGTGGAACCAGGCCTGGTGGTCGACCAGCCGCTCCCCGATTTGCTTGATCGGCATGCGCGAGCCCACCTCGTTATTGCCCATCATGATCGAAACCAGGATGGTGTCGTCATCCAGCGCGGCGTCAAAGTCGGCCAGACTGATCTCGCCTTCCTCGTTCACCGGCAAATAAGTCACCCTAAAGCCCTCTTTTTCAAGCTGGGCCATGGGCTTCAGTACACTGAGGTGCTCGATGGCCGTGGTGATGATGTGCTTGCCCAAGTTAGCCCGCGCGTGCGCCGTTTGCATAATGGCCGTGTTGTTGGCTTCGGTCGCCCCGCTGGTGATCACAATGTCATCGGGCTTGGCGTTGATACTTTTGGCCAAAACCGCCCGGCTGTCGTCCATGACGGCGTGTGCTTGCCGGCCGAACCAGTGCGTCGAGCTGGCATTGCCAAAATTGGCTTGCATTTGCGTGGTCATGGTCTCAATGACTTTTTTCGCCATCGGCGTGGTGGCCGCGTTATCGAGATAAACGTGATTCAACTCTGTCGCTCCTTACTTCAAGTTGTGAATGTACGCCAGCAGCATCGCCGCCGACCGCTTGCCCGCGTCAATGATGAAATCGTCAAAATTGACCGACGCGCTGTCATCCCCGTTGTCGCTCATCGCGCGGATGATGACAAATGGCGTGTGGAATTCATGCGCGACCTGGCCAACCGCGGCGCCTTCCATTTCGCTAGCTAAGGCGTCCGGGTACATGGCCAAAATGCGCTTGACGGCACTTTGACTCGACACAAACTCGTCGCCGGAAACGATCAGGCCGACGTGCGTGTTCAAATCAGTTTCATGCGCAGCTTGAGCAATTTCCTGGACGACTTGCTGGTCGGCGTCAAAATAAAGCGGCTGCTGCGGCAGCTGGCCCGGCTTGTAGCCAAACGCCGTCGCGTCCACGTCATGGTAGGCGACCTTGCTGGAAATCACGACGTCGCCGATGTTCAGGCCCTGGCCGATGCCGCCGGCGGAGCCCGTGTTGATCAAGACGTCCGGCTGGTACTGGCTGAGCAGCACGGTTGCGGTCATTCCCGCCTGCACCTTGCCGATGCCCGATTCCACCAGGGTGACCTCGGTGCCGTCAATCGTGCCGTGGTAATAATGCTGGCTGGCCACGACCCGCTCTTCTTGATTTGCCAGCTTGGGGAGCAGCGTGCGAATCTCCTCTTCCATCGCGCAAATAACGCCTATCTTCATTAACTTTCATCCCTTCTATTGTTCAAAAGCAGCTTACTTATTGTACGCCAGCCAGCCAAAAATTACAGCTTAAACAGCACCAGCGCAACGACCAGCAGCAGCACTACAACGATGCCAATGGCCCAGTTGAGCCGCTTTTTCATGCTGTTGACCTTCTTAAAGGTCTGCTCGTCGAAATCGCCGCGGTGCGGGGCTCTCGGCGCCTTGCGCGGCTCGTGGGCCGCTTTGGCGTACTCACGCTCGGTTTCCACCCGCTTCTCGTCGCGTTTTTCGGCCTCGCGCTCGGCCTGCTTCTGCTGCTGACGGTACTCTTTACGGGTCAACTCAGGCATGGTGCACCTCCTGCAGCTCCCACAACGCCAGTCCCAGGGTGGTTTTGGCGTCACAGATCAGGCCATCAGCTTGGGCCTGCTTGGCCTCTTCCAGCGTCAGCCACTCACCGGTCACAAATTCTCCGACGTCCTGACTGCGCTGCTCGGCCGGCTTGTGCAGGTGCCGGGCGGAAAACAGGGTCGACTCGGCGTCGGAAAAACCGGCGCTTTGGTAAAAGTGGGTCAGGGGCGCCCACTCATCGGCGGCCAGCTGCGCCTCTTCATTCAGCTCGCGCTTAGCGGCTTCAAGTGGCGTCTCCCCCGGATTGATCTTGCCCGCGGGCAGCTCGAGGGTCTCCTGCGCAAGCGGCGTGCGCCACTGCCGGACAAACAGTGCCTTGTTCTGGCTTATCGCCAACACCCCGGCCGCGCCGGTCGTGTGAACCAGCACTCTTTTCGCCATGGTGTCATCCTCCAGTCTGACCGTGAGCTGGCTCAGCGTCAGTATCTGGTCTTGATAAATCTGCTGTCGTCCTTCGATTTTTTCCATCTGGGAGCCTTCCTTCTTGTCGCCTGGACAGGCGCATTCAATCCTATGATACCAATGGCCGGCGAGAATACCAACGCCTTAAGGAATCCTTCAGCAAAGTCCATCTCGAGGCTGATATTTGAGGCCTGATATTATGGTAAACTGAAGGCACGAAAGCATATTCAGGAAGTGAAAGACGTTGAAAAAAACAGAAAAGCGTATCCGCTGGGTGCGCGTCGGGCTCTGGGCCGCGGCCGGCCTGGTGATTGGCCTCTTGACCCAGCACCTGTGGGTCGGGCTGTTCGTCATGCTGGTCTTCGCCGGTGCCCGCCTGGTCGGCGAGTTGAGCCGGCCGGTGGAAAAGCCCGCCACACCGCCGATCACCCCAGACATGGCCGCCCATTACGCCGAATCCGGGCTGAGCGAAAGCGAGATCAACTTGTTCCGCGAAACTATGGACCAGGCCGCAGACGAGATCCACGAATTCGAGGCTATCGCCGACCGCGTGCCCAAAATCAAGACGATTGCCGTTAATGCCGACCTGCTCGACATCATGCACGCCTACTTCAAGGCCATCGTGCAGACCCCCAAGAAGCTGGGCGCAGCTGGACATTTTATCTATGAGCAGCTGCCAAACGTCTTGAGCATCGCGCAAAAATACGAGGCCATCACGCACCACGAGGTCAAGACCCAGGACACCTACGACGTGCTGACCACCGCGGCCAACACCCTGCGCGACCTGGCCGACACCATCAAGTCCGGCTACAGCGAGTTTGTGGAAAGCGACATCGACGATCTGGAAGCTGACATCGACTTGGCGAAAAAGCAGATCAAGCCGCGCCTTGCCGAATCGACCGAAACAGTCGACCGCGGCGTTCATTTGACACCGGAGCACGCCACCATCACACCAAAATCAGAAGAATCGGGGCAACAGCATGAGTGATGAAGAAGCAAAAACTACCGCACCATCAGCCGCAACCAGTACCGCCGCTGATTCAAACTTGGTCGCCGACCTCTTGAGTCAGCCTTTTGCCACCCAGGCCCCAAGCAGTTCGGCAACTGCCGCACCCGCCGCCACGGCTGCCGAGCACGCGGCGTCGAACCTGACCCCGGAGCAGGAAAAGCAGGCTCAGGACCTTGCAGCGCAGATCGACGTCAAGAACAATGACGGCGTGATGAGCTACGGCGCCCAGGCCCAGCAGCAGCTCGGCCAGTTTTCGCAGACAATGCTGGACAAGGTGCAAAGCCAGGACACCGGCGCTGTCGGCGACGCCCTCACCAGCTTGATGGCGCGGCTGAACGAAGCCAACCCGGATGAGCTGCGCGCCGAAAACAACAATGTCTTCAAGAAGCTGTTCGGCAAGGTTCGTCGCTCGATTTTTGAGATCACAGCCAAGTACCAGAAGATCGGTGCGCAAATCGACACGATCGCCGCGCGCCTGACCAAGGAGCAGCAAGGCTTGCTCAACGACAACAAGATGCTTGATGAACTGTACGCTCAGAACAAAGCTTACTTTGACGCGTTGAACATCTACATCGCTGCCGCCAAAATCAAGCAGGACGAGCTGCAAACCAAGACGATTCCTGCCGCTTTGGCCGAGGCCCAGGCGTCCGGCGACCAGATGAAGGTCCAGGAGGTCAACGACCTCAAGCAGTTTGAGAGCCGCCTGGAAAAACGCGCGTACGACTTGCAGCTGGCCCGCGAGATCACCTTGCAGCAGGCGCCGCAGATCCGCCTGATTCAAAACACGAACCAAGCCCTTGCGGAAAAAATTCAGGCCAGCGTCAATACAGCCATTCCACTGTGGAAGAACCAAGTCGCCATCGCCTTGACGCTGCTCCGGCAAAAAGATGCCGTCACCGCCCAGCGCCAGGTTTCCGAAACCACCAACGACCTGCTGAAGAAGAACTCGTCGATGCTGAAGATCTCGGCCGTCGAAACCGCCAAGGAAAACGAGCGCGGCGTGGTCGACATTGAGACTTTGACCCAAACGCAAAACGACTTGGTCGACACCTTGCAGCAGACCCTGCAGATTCAGCAGGAAGGCCGCGCCAAGCGGCAGGCCGCAGAGCAGGAACTCGGCAAGATGGAAGAAGACCTCAAGAACCACCTGCTCGATTACACCCATGGCAACATGAACCCGCAAAATCCGCGGGCTTAACCGCTTCTATCAACCAGTCGCTCAGGCGGCTGGTTTTTTCGTGCGCCGACGCAAAAAACCGCACTGCCCAAAATCAGGCAGTACGGTCAAATCCAACACTGATTAAGCTAACACCACCACGTGTTTGCCGACAAAGCGGCCAGACTCCAAGTTGGCATGGGCCTCACCGACTGCTGAAAGCCCACGATAGACCTTGGCAATTGGGACGGTCAGCTTGCCCTCTTTGACCGCAGCAAGGACTTGGTTGAAGATCTTGGCCGGCAGGTCTTTGGCCTCACCGGCATAACTGGTCAAGAACTTGCCGCTGGGGATCATGAACGGTGAGAAGCGCTCGATTTCCCAGCCGCCGCCAAGTCCGCCAGTGAAGCAGAGTTTACCAGCTGGTTTGACTGCGCTAAAGGTGTCCGCCAGCGTCGTGGTGCCGACCAGCTCAAGCGCCTTAGCCACGCCGTCAGGAAGTACGTCGTGCACCTGGGCGGCAATGTGGCCGTCGTCGATCAGCACATGGTCTGCACCCATGGCCGTTAGTTTGGCCACCTTGCCTTGACTGCGCGTCGTGGCAAGCACGGTCGCCCCCAGCATTTTAGCCAGACCGATGCTCATGAGCCCGACGGTTGACGAGCCACCGCGAATCAGCACGGTGTCGCCGGCCGTTAGGTTTAGCCCCTTGTTCAGCGAGCCGTAACTGGTCTGCAGCATTTCCGGCAGGGCGCCAACAACGTCCCAGTCAAGGTCAGTCTCCAGCGGAATCATTGCCGCATGCGGCACCAGGCAATACTCGGCGTAAGAGCCGTCAATCGCCCGGCCGAGGCCGTCCATCATCATCGCCACTTTCTGGCCGCGCTGATACGGTGAGTCGGCAGCTGGCGTGTCAATCACGCCTGTGCCTTCAATGCCCAAGATCCGCGGAAACTGGAAATCGCCATCGGATTCGCCCTTGCGGCTGGTGACTTCCGACTCATTCACCCCAAAGGCCTTGACCTGCACCACGTCAAACCCGGCCTTGACCTCAGGCTTTGGCACCTCTACAGGTTTCAGCGCACTGGCCTCACACGGACCGGTTAATTGAATTGCTTGCATATTCGTTTCCTCCTTGGTTGTCTAATTGAATCGCGTTTCAGGTTTCTGTCAGGCCAGCGCGTACTCGAGCCAGCCGTACGGCGTTGCGCCTTGCGCCACCACCGCGTCGTGGTCATTGATCTGCCACAGCTGTGTACTCGGGTGCAGCCCGGCGGTCTGGCAGAACTGGTTCAGTTCGTTCAGCCCGCGGGTGATCCCGTCCAGGGTGTTGGCGACGCGCACGCGTACATACCGACCCGCCGGCTTTTTGATCAGCGGCAGCAAGGTTTCGTTCGACTTGCCTTGCGTTTCTTTTAGAATCCGAAACGACGCGTCCATGTAACCGGCGGGATCATCGACTGGCAAATCGGTTAAATACCCCGAGGTGGCCGTGTTCATCAGCGCCAGCGAATCCAGCTCCTGATAAAACTCTGAAAACAGCTGGGCCACCTCTTCTTCGGTGCAGTCCACCGCTTTGCGCGAGCACCAGAATGTGGCGGGCTTCAGCGTCGCCACCACCGGCGCATACAATTTACCGGCCGGCGCCTTGCCAGGCCGCGTCAGCCGCTGCTGAATCACCGCCTGCACGCGCTGCAGATCCTCGATTTGACTGGTGATTTTGGCCTGAGCGGCCTGCAGCTGCGGGATGGCCTGCCGGTTGTCGGCGGACCTGATGGCCTTGATCTGTTCAAGCGAGAGCCCGATGTGGCGCAGACCAAGAATCGTCATCAGGTCGTACAGCTGCTGGTACTCATAGTAGCGGTACCCGGTGTCGCTCACCTTGGCCGGCTTAAAGAGCCCCTGCTCATCGTAAAAGATCAGGGTTCGTCTGGTGGTATTGGCTAACTTGGCCATTTCACTAATTTTAAGCATCGCACTGTCCTTTGGGTTGACTGTCACGTGACGGTATGGTTTATAACTAGTGTAGCACAGTGATTCAGGCCGGTATTCTGCCTTGACACTGCCGCCGACAACCTTAGGGTAAACTGTGACGCGGCGTGACAGTCAAGCTATTTTTCATCAGTAATTGCCAACTGGGTTGCGCAACTCGCCACCGTAATGACCACCTGAAAGAAGGATTCTTATGACCACCTTACAAGACTCGATTCAAGACACGATTTTTCACAACCGCCAACCCGACGCCAAAAAGCTGGCCGCATATGGTTTCAAGCAGGCCGGAACCACCTGGCGCTATCAAACCGACTTGGTCCCGGGCTTCAGCCTCACCGTCAACATCGATGGGGACACCATCACCAGCCCGGTCACCGACCAGGAGTCCGGCGACTTGTACACCCTTCACCTGGACCCAGCCAACTCGGGGATGTTCATCGGCCAGATCCGCGGGGCCTACATTGCGGCGTTGACGGCGATCTCAAAGGACTGCTTCGTGCCGACCATGTTTGACGCCGGGCAGATGAAAAAAGTCACCGCGGCCATCGGCGAGACCTTCGATGAACAGCCCGAATACCTGTGGAAGCAATTTCCCAATAACGCGATCATTCGCCGCAGCGACAACCGCAAGTGGTACGCCTTGATGGTCAAGGTCACCCCGGACAAGGTAGGCTTGACCGGCGATGACCCCATCGACCTGCTGGTGCTGCGCGCAACGCCCCAGACGATTCAGGCCCAGCTCAAAAATGGCCAGGCGCTGCCCGCGTATCACATGAATAAACAGCACTGGCTGTCCTACCAGCTGGATGTCGGCACGCCACTGGAAACGCTGATGGCTCGCGTCAAAACCAGTCGCGACTTGGCCAAATAATCAACCGAACGCAAACGAAAGTAGGACAAAATTGCCTAGTCGCGTTCCATCAAGCAACGCCCAAGCGCACAAGCGCCTCTGCACCGCGATTCTAAAAACGAATCGTGGCACAGAGGCGCTTGTGCTTTGGGCTAAACCCGCTTGATGTCTCAGCCTCTTTTTTGCGTTATTTACGCATCGTGATCATCCGATAAGCGGTGAGTGCCACAGTGATGGCACACATCACCACCGCCACACTGAAGGCAACGTGCATGCCGTTGATGAATAGTTGCGGCTGGCTGGCGACAAACGTCGTCACCTTGCGCCCGGCCTCCCGGCTCATCGCCGCGTACAGCACCGTGGTCGACGCGGAGATGCCTACGACCATCCCCATGTTGCGCGCCAGCGCGTTCAGGCCCCCGGCGATCCCCAAGTCCTTAGGTTCGACCGCTGACATGACCAGCGTGTTGTTGGGCGACTGGAATGCACCGTTGCCAAACCCCATCACGGCAATGATCACGCAAACCAGCAGCCACGGGGTGGTCAGGCTCAGCGTGACGTACCCGACCTGGACGACCAAAATCACCAGCAGACCCACCAGCGTGATGACATACGGCCCGATTTTGTCTGACAGCGAGCCCGACAGCGGCGCGACGATCACCTGCACGATTGGGAACAGCATCAGCATGTACCCGGCCGTCGTCGCCGAAAGCCCGCGTGCATTTTCTAGGTAAAACGGGGAAATTACGTTAAAGAAAAAATTGGTGACGAAAATTAGAAAACCGGCGAACAGCGAGATGGTGAACTCCTTGTTGGCAAACAGCGACAGTGCCAGCATCGGTTCTGCGGTGTGCTGCTCGATGTAAATAAACGCGGCAAAGGCAATGATCGCCACCGCAAACATTGCCAGGATGACGGGCTTCGTAAACCCAATCTCCTGGCCGATGAAAATTCCGGCAAACAGCGGCACGATGAACAGCGCAAAGGCCACAAACCCGGGCCAATCAATTTTAGACTGGCTGTGCTCGATGTCCTTGGGGAACACCACCTGACCCACGATCATGGCCAGGATGCCGAGTGGGACGTTGATCCAGAAAATGTAGCCCCATGGCAGCACCCCGAGAATCAGGCCGCCGAGCCCTGGGCCGGCGATCGACCCCACGGCCACAAACGAGCCAATCATGCCAAGCGCCCGCCCGCGCTCCTGGAACGGAAAGACTTCGGTCACAATCCCGTTACTGTTGGCCATGGTCATCGACGCGCCAAGGGCCTGCACGACCCGCGCCGCCAGCAGCATCACAAATGAGTGGTTGAACCCGGCAAACAGCGAGCCGATGGTGAACAGCACCTCACCCATACGAAAGATGCGAATTTTACCGAAAATGTCGCCCAGCTTGCCCATGAGCAGCAGCAGCGCGCAAATCACGATCAGGTAAATGGACACGGTCCACTCGGCCTGGTTCATCGGCAGGTGCATGTCCTTTGAGATGACCGGCAGTGCAATGTTCACGATGGAAGCGTCCAGCGTGGACATGATGGTGAACATGCCGACGGCGGTCATGATCCACCAGCGATTTTTCTGAACGTGCGGATCGTCGACGTAATTTTTCATGGCGGCCTCCATTGCCCGAATTTGTCCCTTTTATTATATGGTCTCAATTTCTGAAAGACAAACGTCAGTACTGACGATATTTACGTAACCGGTGCAGTGTCTTTACACCGGATACCTAACAATTACACCCAGTGCGAAAGGCTTTTACACTCACCGCGTATGCTTGAGTCATTCCATTAGGGGAGGAAATATTCATGAAAAAAGGTTCACTTTTGAAAAAAGGTTCACTACTGGTCACCGTCGGGGTCGTGCTGCTGCTCGCCGCCTGCGGGGCCAAGCAAAGCGGCAGCGCGGCCAAGCCGTCAACCGCCAAGGCCGCCGATTCCAGCAAGATCATGGCCGTTGGGTCCACAGCCCTGCAGCCGCTGGTCGAACAGGCCGCGGCGCAGTATCAGGAGAAGACACCAGGCACCAGCATCACCGTCCAGGGCGGCGGCTCGGGCGCCGGCCTGTCGCAGGTTCAATCCGGCGCGGTGACCATCGGCAACTCCGACATCTTCGCCCAGCAGCAAAAAGGCATCGCGGCAACCAAGCTAGTCGATCACCAGGTCGCCGTTGTCGGCATGGCACCGGTCGTCAACCCGGACACGAAGATCACGAACCTCAGCTCACAGCAGCTGGTCGATATCTTCACCGGTAAGGTCACCAACTGGAAGCAGGTGGGTGGCGCCGACAAGGCTATCGTGTTGATCAACCGTGCGCAGGGTTCCGGAACCCGGGCCACCTTCGAGCAGTTCGCCCTCAAGACCGACAAGGTCAAAACCGCGCAGGAACAAGATTCCAGCGGCACCGTCCAGAAGATGGTCTCAAGCACCCCTGGCGCCATCTCCTACCTCGCCTTTTCCGCGATTAAGGACGGCGTGACCGCGGTGGCCCTCAACAACGTCAAGCCCACCGACGCGAACGTCACCACCAACGCCTGGCCGGTGTGGGCATACGAGCACATGTACACCAAGGGCTCGCCGAACGCCGCCACCGCCAAGTTCATCAACTACATCCAAAGCAAAGCGGTACAAAACACGTTGGTTAAGAAAATGGGTTACATCCCAGTCGTTGACATGAAAGTGGCCCGCACCCACGATGGGACCATCGAAGACAAGTAACCGACTCACTCGGCACTGACCCTTGCGGCCAGTGCTTTTTTCATGCTCGCAGCATGGACGCCAGGCAGTGAAAAGCATAAGATTATCTATGCATGATTTTTTCATGACGCTAATTGAGAGAATGTCGTTTATGTCGAAAAGTAACATCAGACTCGTCACCGTCGCCCTTCTGCTGTCCAATGTGATGTCAGGGATCGACAGCACCATCGTCAACACCGCCTTGCCCGCCATCATAGCGGACCTGCACGGGCTGCAGCTGATGGCTTGGATCGTCGCGGTATTTCTGCTTGGCACCGCTGTGTCCACCCTGCTGTGGAGCAAGCTTGGCCAGCGGACCGCCTATAAGTTCGCCTACCAGCTCGCGGCGTTGACCTTTGTGGTCGGCTCCCTGCTGCAAGGCCTGTCACCCAACATCTGGGTGCTGATCATCACGCGCGGAATCGCCGGCATCGGCAATGGGGGCATGATTTCACTGCCATACATCATGTTCGCCGATCTGTATCCGAACGTCCGCGACCGCATGAAAACCTTGGGCCTGGTTTCCGGCTTCTACAGCTTTGCCACCATCATCGGCCCACTGGTCGGCGGGTTCCTGGTCGATACACTGTCGTGGCACTGGATTTTCTACATTAACGTGCCGATCGGCCTGCTGTCGATCCTGCTGGTGCAAATTTACTACAAGGTGCCCCGCAGCGCCGCCGTCGATGCGCCGCTGGACGTGCGCGGCAGCCTCGCCTTGGTCGTGCTCTTGGTCAGCCTGCTGGGCGCCATCGAACTGATCGGCATGGTCAAGTTGCCGGTCATCCTCGCTTTGGTGGTGCTGGCGGTCTTGGCCATGGCGCTGCTGCTGCGTGCCGAAAAGCACGCCGCAGACCCTGTCATCCCCTTGCGGCTGTTTCGCAATTTTCCCCTGGTGATGGATTTTCTGCTGTTCACTCTGATTTGGGGCGCCTTCGTCTCGTTTCTGACCTACGCGCCGATGTGGGCGCAGGGGCTGCTTGGCACGACGGCACTGCTCGGCGGCGCCACCCAGATCCCGGCGACGTTCACCAATGTCGCCGGCTCGGAATCGGTCCCAATGATGCGCCGCCGCTACACGCCGCACCGGGTGCTGACGTTTAACATTTTGATGCTGACCATCAGTTTCGTGCTGATGGCCGTCCTGAACGTCCACGCGCCGTTTTGGCTGCTGCTTGTGGCCGGCGCATTTGAAGGCTGGGGTAACGGCGCCTGCTTCAACGAGCTGCAGGTCAAAGTCCAAGTCGACGCGGAAAAACAGGACGTGTCGGTTGCCACGTCGTTCAGTTTTCTGATTCGCATGCTTAGCCAGACCTTCACCGTGGCCATTTTTGGCCTGCTGATGAACCAGCAGCTGGCCAAAGGGGTGGCCGCCCACCCCGGCATCACCATGGCCATGATGAACAAGCTGAGTGACTCCAACAGCGCCGCCAGCCTGCCCAACCATCTGCTGCCGGCGATGCGCCAGATTCTCTTCAGCGGCTTGCACAACATCATGCTGTTGGCCCTGGCGCTCATGCTGATCTCGCTGGCGCTGAACTTCTACGCCCAGCACAAAGAGGCCAAGCTGGCCGCGCCACTTCAATAATTTCCCGAATAAATTGCAAGAGGCAGCGCACTTTAAAGGTGCACTGCCTCTTTTATTATCCGGTAACAAGTGGCCGCAGGTGGGGTATCACCGCACTCGCCTCAGCGATTGCGGTAATACTTGCGAACGTAATTCAACTGACGCAAAAACAGAAAACGGCGGCGTTTTGCGTTGTGATCCGCCGGGTAAAACAGCGGGTTGACCCAGTGTTTGCCGCTGATCAGCTGGTTGATTTCCTGATGCAGCGCCGGCGACTTCACGAAATGCCGCAACACAAATTTTGGCACAAGGCTGTATAGAAAGTCGCCCTTCGCCAGCACCCGCGGCTTGGTCTCGCCTTTGATGCAATCATCAACCAGGTTACGAGCCAAGTTTTGCCCCAGCCCAGTGATGTAGTAGCTGGCCCGGCCTTGCCGCGTGTTTGCCTCAAAAGTTTTGATCTGGCCGTCGCGCGGATCGCGCTTCATGTCGAAATTGGCGTACCCGGCGTAGCCGACTGCCTCGAGAAAGTCCGCCAGCTGGTTCATGAGGGCGGCGTCAAAGCGGGCGATCAGCGCGGTGTAATTGCCGATGGCAGTACGGTCGTGCTCTTGCAGCACGACCTGGGCCAGGCTGACCATCTGGGCGTGGTGCTGACGATCCACATAAACCACACTGTCCCACAGCGCGTCATCGGCGCCAGGAATGTACTCCTGAATCAGCACCGACTCGCTGTACCCATTGGCATTCAGCAGCGTCAGCACGCGCTCCAGCGCCGTGCGGTCGACACACTTGAAGACTTTTTCCTTGCCGGCAAAGTGCATGTACATGTACTTGACGGTGTCATTGGGCTTCACGATTACGGGGTAACGCAGCCCGCGGTCGTCAAACTCGGGTGCCGGGTCGCTGCAAAGCGCTGTCTTTGTGACCGGGTGCGGGATCCCGTACTGATCGCAGAGCTGATAAAAATCGGCCTTATGCTGAAACTTGTTCAGCAGATTCAGGGTTGGGTAGTTAAACCGATAAGCGGGCTGAAGCGCGGCCGCGTTTTCAACGATCAGCCTTACGTATGCGTCATTGGTGCCAATTAGGAGCAGCGGCTTACCCACGTGGCGCTTGGCAAAATCCAGCAAGATCGGGGTAAAGCGGCCCGGTTTGCGCAGGTCATCGTGATACTCGATCTGGGTCGTGATGTCGCTCCATTCGGTAAAAGATAGCGGCGCCTGGCCGATGACCCAGGGCGTGATGCCGTACTCCTGATGAAACGAGATCGCCATCGTGTACGCGTTGATATCCGTGCCGACAATGACTGGGACAAAAGTACTTTCCATGTTTAAGCTCACCTATTGAGTAAAATCAGATTTTGAATCGATTGCTGACGCGCATGCAAGTCAAGGGGTCGCCCCGCTCGCTGCGCCATGGGTTTCCGTGCAGCCAAAAATGATTAGCAAACGCATTATACGACACCCGCCGCGAAACCTCACGAGAATCAAAACAGCGCCGGCTGGGCATCTTCAAACTCTGCCCCAGTCGGCGCTGCACGTTAATTGCCGTACGTTGAATCCTCAATCACCTCGACGTTAGCGGCCTGGGGGCCCTTAGCGCCTTGAATGATCACAAACTTGACCTTTTGCCCGGCCTTCAGCGACTTGAAGCCACCGCCGATGATGGCGGAAAAATGCACGTACACATCCTTGGGCAGGTCTGGGTCACTGGGCTCGATGAACCCGTAGCCCTGCTTTTCGTTGAAGAGCCGCACGCGTCCTTCCATGGCTAGGCCTCAAAGCCGTTTTCAACGGCTTCCGGGAAGTTCTCGGCGACAATCTTTGCACAGCGGCCGCACAGCGTCGGGAAGCGCTTGTCGGCCCCGACGTCGGTGGTGATCATCCGGCAGCGCTGGCAAACGTCCCCTTGCGCATGCTCAACCAGAATATCAGCATCGTCAAAGTGCACAGCGCCTTCAGGGACGCTGGCGCCCTCTGCTGCCACGGCGAACCCGCTGGTGATCAGCAGCTGCATGACATTGGCGTCCAAGCCAGCCAGCAGCGAGCGGACACTGTTTTGCGGGTAGACGGTCACGGCCGCTTCCATGGACTTGCCGATCAGCTTAGCGTCGCGGGCCATTTCCAGACTCTTTTGCACCTCAGCGCGGAAGCTCATGAAGGCACTCCACTGCTTGAGTAAGTCATCTTGACCAGCAAAATCCTGGGCCTCAGGCATGTTGCTGAGTGCAGCATATTGCTCCGGCTGACGCAGGTACGGCCAGATTTCCTCGGCGGTGTGCGACAGGATTGGGGTCAGCAGTTTAGTCAGGTCAAGCAAGGCGTCAAACATCACCGTCTGCATGCGCCGGCGAGCCAAACTCTTTTCGGCCTCGATGTACACAACGTCCTTGGCAAAATCCAGGTAGAACGCAGACAGGTCGTTGACCAAGAAACTGGAGATGGTCTTTTCAACGGTGGCGAAATCGTACTTGTCGTACGCAGCCTTCGCCGTCTTGATAACCTGGTTCAGGCGGACCATCATGTACTGATCCACGCTGCCAAGCTGATCGTACGCCACGGTGTCGGCCTTTTCGTCAAAATCGGCCGTGTTAGCGATCATGAACCGCAGGGTGTTACGAATCTTGCGGTAGGCTTCAGAGGTCTGCGCAAAATTATCCATCGAGACGCGCACATCCGACGAAGAGTCGACGGTAGCGGCCCAGAGGCGGATGATTTCGGCGCCGTACTGGTTCTCGACTTTGTCTGGGGCAATCGTGTTGCCCAGAGACTTGGACATCTTCCGGCCTTCGCCATCGAGGGTGAAGCCCTGCGACAGCACCTGCTTGTATGGCGCGACGCCGTTGACCGCCACACTGGTGATCAAACTAGAGTTGAACCACCCGCGATACTGGTCGGAGCCTTCGAGATACAGGTCGGTCGGGTACTCAAGTTCCGGCCGGGCTTCGGCAACACCTGCCCAGCTGGAACCGGAATCGAACCAGACATCCATGATGTCAGTTTCCTTAGTGAACTTACCGTTTGGTGAGTGCACGTTGGTGTACCCTTCCGGCAGCAGGTCCTTGGCCTTGCGCTGCGACCACACAATCGAGCCGTACTGGCCGAACAGGTCCGCCACGTGATCGATGGTTGCCTTTTCAAGAATTGGGGTGCCATCTTCGGCATAGAAAATCGGCAGTGGCACGCCCCAGGCCCGCTGGCGGGAAATGACCCAGTCGCCGCGGTCGCGGATCATGTTGTACAGCCGCGTCTTGCCCCAGCTCGGGGTGAAGGACACGTTGTCGATGGCGTCAAGGATCTGCTGGCGGAATGCTTCAACCGAGGCAAACCACTGCGTCGTCGCCCGGAAAATGACGGGCTTTTTGGTCCGCCAGTCGTGCGGGTACGAGTGAGTGAAGAAGTCGAGCTTCAGCAGGGCGCCTTTTTCCTCGAGAGCCTTAGTGACCATTGGATTGGCCTTGTCGTAAAAGACGCCTTCAAAGCCTGGCGCGTCCTTGGTCATGAAGCCTTTCTCGTCGACGACTGAAACCACTGGCAAGTCATAATTCATGCCAGCCTTATAGTCATCTTCACCATGTCCCGGCGCGGTGTGGACCAAGCCGGTCCCTGAATCCAGGGTGACATGGTCGCCCAAAATCACAAGGCTGTCGCGATCATACAGCGGGTGCTTGGCCACCATGCGCTCCATGTCTTTGCCGGAGAACGTCTTCAGCACGGCCACGTCGTTCCAGCCAAGGGCCTCCTTGACCACCTGCAGTCGTTCAGAGGCAACCACAAACTTCTTGCCATCGGCTTCGACCTGCGCGTACTCAAAGCGTGGATTGACCGCGATGCCCTGGTTGGCCGGAATGGTCCACGGGGTGGTGGTCCAAATAATGAAGCTCGTGTCGGTGCCGATGATGCCCTTGCCGTCCTTAACTGGGAAGGCCACGTAAATCGAGGGCGACTTGACGTCGTGATACTCGATCTCGGCTTCCGCTAAGGTCGACTCGGAGGACCAAGACCAGTAGACGGGCTTCAAGCCGTGATAGATATAGCCTTTTTCGGCCATGGCGCCAAAGACCCGAATCTCCTGCTCCTCAAACTTCGGCTGCAGGGTGATGTATGGGTGATCCCAGTCGCCGAGCACGCCAAGGCGCTTGAAGTCAGTCCGCTGCTTCTCAATTTCCTTCATCGCAAACTGGCGGCAGAGCTCGCGATACTCGTCCATCGCCATTTCTTTACGGTGCACGCCCTTCTTGGCCAGCTGCTGCTCGATTGGCAGACCGTGTGTATCCCAGCCGGGCACATACGGTGCGCGGAAACCGTTCATCGACTTGTAGCGCACGATGATGTCCTTGGAGATCTTATTGAGCGCGTGGCCCATATGAATATTCCCGTTTGCAAACGGGGGTCCATCATGCAGAATGAAGGCCGGCTTGCCCTCATTGAGCTTCTGGCGCATTTCGTAGAGGTGGTTTTCTTCCCACGCCGCCTGCATCTTCGGTTCCTTGTTCGGCAGCCCCGCCCGCATCTTAAAGTCGGTGTGGCCGAGGTTCAACGTATCTTTGACTTTCATGACTGCTCCTTTTCTGAATCTGTCTCATCCTGCTGAAACTTGATTGGGTGCGAAGGCCACGGACCTTCACACCATAAAAAAACACCCGTCCTATCAATAGGACGAGCGTGCTCGTGGTACCACCTAAGTTCGAAGCAAAAGGTTTTGCTTCCTCTAGTTGACCCAATAACGGTGGTCATCCGTCGAAGTTACCTCCAACTTACCTGAACTGATACCGTCAAGCGACTGGCACCGGGCTTGCACCCTCCCCGGCTCGCTGCTGTCAGTGGCGTTTGACGACGCGTGTTCATTGCTTATGCTTGAGGCGCATCGCTGGTATTACTACCGCCGTCGCTTTCATAATCGGCGGTTGAAGCGGTCGAATCTTCCGGTTCATCAGTTGGAAAAACGATCTCCGTGTAACGGGTCTCTCCATCGGTGTCCTCAGTCGCCTCTGAGTTTACTGAATCTGCAGGCTCATTGTCAACCTCTGCGGCAGATTCTGGCACTTTTTCCTGAGCGGGATCCAGGTATTCTGCAGATTCTGTTGTGCTGGCCAGCAATTCTTTCCACTCTGGACTCTTAACCACTTCCAGCTGTGATTCGAGCATGACCTGCAACCGCTGGCGGAAGACACGAGTCTGCCGCTTGAGGTCCTCGGTCTGAACAGTGATGTTTTTCGCCTTATCCGAAGCATCCTTGACGATCTGGTTGGCCTTTTCGGTTGCCGAAGTCAGCATGTCCTGGGAGGTCTTCTCGGCCTTTGACTGGATCAGTGCAGCCTCATCGTCGGCGTTCTTTTTGACCTTGTCGGCCGCCTCTTGCGCCACGATGATCGACTGGTTCAAGGCGTCCTTCAGGTCATTGAAGTACTTGTTCTTGTCCTGAAGTTCCTTGAGTTCTTTTTCCATCTCTTCGTTCTTCTTGAGCGAAGCGGAGTAATCCTTGATGATCTGAGCGAGAAAGTCATTGACCTGATCCTCGTCGAGGCCGCGCATGCGGTGATTGAATTCCTTATTGTGTATGTCCAATGGACTTAATGCCATGATGAACCCTCCCAGCTATTTCTTAATAATGTCGACAGCGACTCGTTCCTTGCCTTTTTTACTGACGCCGAGCACCG
Source organism: Lacticaseibacillus sp. 53-4 (assembly GCF_016861805.1). Taxonomy (NCBI): domain Bacteria; kingdom Bacillati; phylum Bacillota; class Bacilli; order Lactobacillales; family Lactobacillaceae; genus Lacticaseibacillus; species Lacticaseibacillus sp. 53-4. The sequence continues at coordinate 52,795 of NZ_BOLT01000007.1, read as the reverse complement.
AATTAACGCGAATGCGACCAAAGCCGCGCACCGACACAATGTCGGCATCACCCACGGCCGCGTCTGGCCGGTCAATGAGCTCAAAATTGAGTCTGACTTTAGCGGACTCGATCAGCGCCTTCGCCCGCGCCCGCGAAATCGCAAACGCGTGACCGACCAAACTGTCCAGGCGCAAACTGCTCATCGACAGCTGCGCCGGTTGCCAATCGTTTTGCGGCGTCACGACCTGATCCAGGCCGATTGCCTCAAACCGGACACTGATGCGGCCAAGCTTCGTGATGTTTTCCTGCACCCAGTCGCTCATCGTCTTGGTGGTGAAAAGTTGCCAGCGGCTGCCATCGGTGATGATGTCTCCAAACGCGGTCATGCGAATGCCCGCATTGGCAACCGTGCCAAGCACCTGACTGTGATGCAGCTCCGCGAATTTTTCCGGGTAGTTGATTTCCAGCGGCGCGACCTCAAAATCGATCAAGTCAGGCGCAAAGTAGTCAGGCACGAAAATTACCCGGGCCCGCTCTGCACCGATATACCCGCCAAACACGTGGCACTTGACGGTGCCGTTGGTGCCGGTCAGCGTTCGGGCAATGTGGATCTGCCGCGGATCGAGAAAATCGGTCAGAACCGGCCGGTACTCCGTCGCCGCCGTGCTGATCTGGCTTTGCAGCTCATCGATCAGCGGCGCCTCGTCTTTTCTGAAGTGCTGATAAATCCCATCCATCTCAGCCCACCCGCATCATGATCGCACTGAAAATGGTTCCTAGTCCCGACCTGACCAGGTCAAGCACGAAGAACGCGATCAGCGGCGAAAAATCAATGCCGAAAATCGGCGGAATGATGTGAAACAGGTTAAGAAACGGGTTCACGATGCCGCCTAGCCATTGGCCAAACCGCGATTGCCATGCGCCTGGGAACCAGGACATCAGCACATAGACCACCATGGCCATCATGTAAATATAGAGGCCGTAATTGATGATCGTGAAAAGCCAATACAAAACTGTCGCCATACGTCCTCCTAGTTGGTCATATCAAGGTCAGTATCAGTACCCAACGTAGAAGCCAAAGTCCCATCAATCTGGAAGTTGGCCGGCGTGACCAGAAAAATCATCTCACCAACGCGGCGGATCTCACCGTTGATGGCAAACACCGTCCCGGTAAGAAAGTCGACGATGCGCGTAGCGTCTTCGGCCTTGATCTGATCGAAGTTGACGACGACCGCCTTGTTATTCAGCAAGTGATTGCCAATCTCCTTGGCGTCAGAATAAATGCGCGGCTCGTACACGACGATGCGCGCGGTTTTGTCAGCCGGATCGCCCATCGCCACGACCTTGTTGCCGCGATACTTAGGCTTGTTCGGCCGTGCCGCAGTGGTCGCCTTAGCCGTTTCTGGCGCCGCATCCTGCGTTGGCATTTCAGCCGCGTCATCCTCGTCAGGATCCATCGAGAAGAATTCGCTGAACTTACTACCCAGTTTTTCAAAAGCCATGAGATTTCCTCCTGTAAAGGCGCGTGTAGTTGCGCTTCGGCCGACAACGCCCGAGCGGCTAGCTACGCCCGGCACCTCACCGCCAAAATACAGCAGCAAGGTGCCAGGCTAGGCTACCCGTCGGGCTAAATGCGCCGGCCTTCGCAGCCTTTTATTGCCGGCGCAGCTTGAAGAACGGCGGCTGATCATTGTCACCTTTGTCATCCGGCTTTTTCTCGTCTTCTGGCTCTGGCTGGCTTTCGAAAATGTCGAACTCCTGCTTCTTAACATTGGCAAAATCGGCATCTTGATTATCGGTTGGCTTAGGCGTTTCGCGCTTTGGTTCACGCCGCAGATCCCAGTTGCCAAACGGATCATCTTGCGCCGGCTTGGAAGAATCAGCCTTGCCGTCCTGAGCCGGGCGATTGGTCTGACGACGGTTGCCGCGACCGTTATTTTGCTGAATGGTGGAATCATCGATCCCAGTCGCAATCACGGTAACCACAACTTCATCGCCAAGCTCTTCGTTGATGGAAGTCCCAAAAATGATGTTAACGTCAGAACTTGCAGCCTGGGCCACGATGTCCGAAGCGTCTTGCGCCTCAAACAGGGACAGGTCTGGGCCGCCAGTGATGTTCAGCAGCACATTCTTGGCACCGTCGATCGACACTTCAAGCAGCGGACTCGAGATGGCCTTCTTGGTCGCTTCAACAGTCCGGGTCTCGCCAGTGGCAGAACCGATGCCCATGAGGGCCGTGCCCTGGTTGGCCATAACGGTTTTAACATCAGCAAAGTCCAAGTTGACGTAGCCAGGACTAGTGATCAGGTCGGAAATGCCCTGAACGCCCTGACGCAGCACGTTATCGGCCGCATGGAAGGCTTCGAGCATCGGGGTCTTCTTGTCGACGATTTCCAGCAGGCGGTTGTTGGCGATGATGACCAGCGTGTCAACCTGTTCCTTCAGCTGGGCGATGCCTTCAGCGGCGTTCTTCGCGCGCTTCGGCCCCTCAAATGTGAACGGCCGGGTGACCACGCCAACAGTCAAGGCGCCAAGATCCTTAGCCACTTTGGCCACGACCGGTGCGGCACCGGTCCCGGTGCCGCCGCCCATGCCGCAGGTGACGAAGATCATGTCCGCGCCCTTCAAGGCGTTTTCGATGGCCTCCTGGCTTTCCTCAGCGGCCTTTTGGCCAACGTCCGGGGTCGAGCCAGCGCCCAAGCCGCGAGTCAGCTTCGGCCCGAGCTGAATCTTCGTTTCGGCATCTGAGTTAGACAGCGCCTGGACATCGGTGTTGGCCGCAATGAACTCCACGCCCTTGACCTCTTCTGAAATCATACGATTGACCGCGTTGCCACCAGCGCCGCCGACCCCGATGACCTTGATCACCGCACCGGTGTCTTTATCTGTATCCAGTGAGAATTCCATTGTCGTTCCTCCTTAAAAAGGTTTTATTCGAAGAAGTTACCGAAGAAGCGCTTCAAAGCAGAAGGTTTCCTCTCGCTGTCTGGGTCCGGGTCAGCCTTGCTTGGTTTGCTTGGCACTTTCGTGACTGGGCTATCCGAAGACGCGGTCATCTGACTGGTTGTCGGCGTCGGCAGCACGCTGGACACCAGGATGTCGATGTCGGTCATTTCCGCCGCGTACGTGATCAGACCCAGCGCCAAGGTGAAGGCTGGGTGCCGCATCCCCATTTGATCAGGAATGTAGCGTTTGACGTTGCGCTGGAAAATGTCCGAGGCCAGCGGCTCGATGCCCGGTAAGGCAGCCGTGCCGCCGGTCAGGACAATCCCACCAGGCAGGTCCAAGGCGTTGGACTGAGCCAGCGCGTCGTTCAGCCGGGTGAAGATCTGAGTCAACCGCGCTTCGATAATTTCCGACAGATAATGCTCGGAGACCATCACAGGGTCGGTTTGACCCACCACCGAAACCGGGAACTGGTTGCCTTCCGGTGCGGCTTGGCTGTCCGCGTTGCCGTAATCGCGCTTCAGCTTTTCTGCATCAGTCAAACCGGTGTTCAGCACCACCGAAATGTCTTTGGTGATGTAGTCGCCGCCTTCTTGGTCCAAGGTGGTCAGCTTCAACTTGTGATCGTGAATGACTGCCGCGGTGGATTGGCCGCCGCCCAAGTCGATCAGGACGGTGCCAAAGTCTGCCTCGCCATCGCTCAGCGCCACGCGGGCCTCGGCCAGCGGGGCAACCACGATCTGCCTGATGGTCAGCCCGGCTTTTTCAATGGCCTTTTTCGTGTTATGTAACACGGTTTTCGGCACAGTGAACAAGATGCCGCGCAGTTCGAGGCGCACCCCGATCATGCCACGTGGATCCTTGATGTCATCGAACCCGTCAACGATGAATTCTGTTGGGGTCAAAGACAAAATCTCACGCTCTGGTGGCAGGTTGCGCACCAACGCGGCAGAGGCTACCGCTTTCACATCGTCTGCCGTGATTTCCTTGCTCTGATCACCCACAGCAATCATGCCGGAGACAGTCTCAATTTGCAACATGGTTGCCGGCACACCGGCCACCACGTCGGTGATGTCGATGCTGGCCTTTTCAGATGCTTGCTGCACCGCCTGGCGAATCGCCGATGCCGCCTTATCAATATCCACGATCACGCCGCGAGATAACCCTTGCGCACGTGAATTGCCCACGCCAATAATGTTTAACTGGCCTTGAACACGCTCGGCCACGATCACTTTTATTGAGGTGGTCCCGATATCAAGCCCGACATAAATGTCTTGATTTCCCATGGACCCGGAACCTCCTTACCAACCTTTTTATAGTAGAATGAGAAAATATAACGCTGAATTTAGTTTACCACACCACATTATGATTTGCGGTGTCTTCTGGGGGAAACGCAACTTTTCGTTTATTTTGCTGCCGCCTTTTGGTAGGGCTTAAAAAACGCGCCAGCCTCCAGGTCCACGGTGCCCTTCCCCTGCACCTGGGCGATAATGCTAGGATAAAACTTGATCTGTTTTGCCACTGTCCGGGAATCGGCAACGACAGTGTTGCCGTCGGTCATCGTCATGGTGATCTGGTACGGGTTGCCGTCCCCGCGGCTGGCGGTCACTTCCGAAGTCGTGCGTCGCAGGGCGGCCGGAAAGCGGCTCAACGTCTGGGCCAGTTTGCCTGCCTCTTGATCGGAAAAGCCGGAAAAGACGGGGTAGTTATCCAGCGGTGTCGTGGTGCCCCTGGCAATAATCGTGCCGTTGGCCAAAATCATGCGGTACTGCTTGTTTTTGACCACGTAGCCGATCGGTTCGTGCTCCACCACGTGAATGGTGACGTGATCGACCGCGCTGACGGCCAGCGAGGCGCGTTTGACCTGCGGCAGGCGCTTTTCGATTTGCGCCGCCAGCTGCTTTTTGGTCCGGAGCACTTGCGGGATCAGCACCCGATCGGACAGACCACTGGCATTGATCACGTTTTGAATCGGCACATTGACCGTCCCGACCACCGAGACCTCCTGCACCTTGGAAAAAGGTGACACCATGTAACCAAAAAAGGCCAGGAGCACCAGCAGCGGGGTCAACAGCAAGACTAAGTTGCGCGCGCGCTTGTGGCGGCGCACTGCCGACACCCCTGGCAGTTTCAGCTTGGCTTCGCCCTTGGGCCGGCGCTTTTGTTTGGCCTGGTATGCCTCCCATGGCGTGAGTGGATCTTTTTGCTGTGCATGTTTGCGCCAAGCCATCGGTGGGCCTCCCTTCTCTGATTACTTAGTGTTTCAGGACACTTTCCAAAACAGTGATCAGCTGATCAGCCGCGTCCGGGGTGCCCATTTTTTTTGCCGCTTGCGCCATGCGCGTCAGCCGGGTGTCGTCTTCCATCAGGTCGACGATGCGGCCGGCAAATGAACTGTCTAACTCCGGTTCCGTGATGACGATCGCCGCGCCGACATCCGCCAGGCTCTTCGCGTTGACAAATTGGTGATTATGCGTGACGTTCGGGCTGGGGATCAGCACGCTGGGCAAGCCCAGCGCTGTCAGCTCTGCCAGGCTCGTCGCCCCGCTGCGCCCAATCACCAGTGAGACATCCGGCAGAATCTGCGGCATGTCGTCCACGTATGGGACCACCTTGACGTTTGCCGGAACCTGACGCAGTTGGTGAGAAATCTTGCCGTAGTTGGCATTGCCAGTGACAAACAGCGTCTGAAAAGCCGCCTTGCCAAACGTCGGCAGCGCATTGACCGCCGCCTGGTTGATCATCGGTGCCCCGCGCGAGCCGCCAAAAATCAGCAGCGTCCGCTTGTGGGGGTCGAGGCCAAAGTCCGCCAGCCGGTCATTCGGCTTGAGCCCGGCGACTTGTTGGGCCCGGGGGTTACCTGTGATGACGACTTTTTTAGCGGGAAAGGCGCTCGCCACGACCGGAAATGTGATGGCGATTTTGTCGACCGCGTGAGCCAAAAACTTGTTGGTAACCCCGGCGACGGAGTTCTGCTCGTGGATCACGGTCGGCACGTGGTGGCGCGCCGCGGCGTACAAAACGCCAGCGGACACATAGCCGCCAGTGCCCACCACGACATCGGGCTTGAAGTCCTTGATCATGCGGGTCGCCTTGCGCAGTGACCCCACAAACTTCTCCACTGTGCGGATATTTGTCTTGATGCCGTTAAAGTTTAAACTGCGCTTGAACCCTTGAAGCTCCAGGGTCTCAAACGGAATCTTGGCGTTGGGCACGATGCGGCTCTCGAGCCCCCTGGCCGTGCCCACGTACATCACAGCGTCCAGCATGTCGCGCTCTTTTAGCCGCTGAATCAAGGCCAGGGCCGGGTAGATATGGCCGCCGGTCCCGCCACCTGAAATCATCAGTCGCATAATTTACCCCTTTTTCTCAGCGTACTGAGTCACTGCGTCAATAAATTCATCGCCGCGCACTTCAAAGTTCGGGTACTGATCCCAGCTGGCGGCCGCCGGCGACAGCAAGATCACGTCGCCTGGCTGACTGGCCGCAAAGGCGAGCGGCACGGCCGTTTTGACATTATCGGTCCGGGTAAACGGAATGCCGGCCTGCTGGGCCAGTGCCTCCATCAGGGGCGCGGTTTCGCCAAACGTGACCATCGCGCGAACGTGCTGCTTGACCAGCGGCAGGAGGTCATCCATCGGCAGGTGCCGATCCAGCCCTCCGGCCAGCAGCACAATGGGCTGCTTGAACGCGTTCAAGGCCACCGTACTGGCCTCGACGTTTGTGGCCTTACTGTCGTTGTAGACCTTACGCCCGTCGACGGTCTCGACGTACTGAATGCGGTGCTTGACCCCGGTGAAGCGATGCAGGACATCGACAATGGCGGCATTTGGCGTGCCGCTGAGCTTGGCCGCGGCAATGGCTGCCAGCGCGTTTTCAATGTTGTGATCGCCAGGAATCTGCATCTCGTCGGCCTTCATGATCTGCTCGCCGTCAAAGCACAGCCAACCATCGGTCAACGTGGCGCGGGCGCCTTCTGCCCCTTTGCGTGAAAACGGCACGATAGTCGCCCGGGTCTGCTTGGCGAGCTCATGCATTTCCGGCAGGTCCCAGTTCATGACGAAAAAGTCGTCCTTGGTCTGGTTCATCGTGATGCGCATCTTGGCCTTGACGTAATTGGCTCGGGAGCCGTGCCAGTCCAGGTGTGCTTCATAAATGTTGGTGAGCACGGCAATGTGCGGGTGAAGCTTTTGGATGCCCACCAGCATGAACGAGGACAGCTCGCACACCACGGTGTCTGCCGCGCCCGCTTTTTGCACAACACCTGTGGCCGGAATGCCGATGTTGCCGGCGTCATAAGCCTTACCTGCGCCTTCGCGCTCGTTGAGCATGAGGCCGATGAGTGTGGTGGTCGTGGTCTTACCGTTGCTGCCAGTGACGCCGACCCATGTCGAATCGGACACCGAAAAAGCCAGCTCGGGTTCGGTGATCACAGGGATTCCCAGCTCTTGGGCCCGCACCACCATGGGATTGGAATACGGAATCCCAGGATTTTTGACCATCAGCGAGAACCCCTCATCGAGCAGCTCGACGGGATGGCTGCCAGTGATCACAGTGACCCCTTCGTCCAGCAATGCTTGCGCATCCTTGTTATCGTCAAATTGCTCCTTATCGTTGACGGTGACTAAGGCGCCGAGGCGATGAAGCAACTTCGCGGCACTGACCCCGCTTTTGGCAAGGCCCAACACCAAGACTTTCTTGTTCTTGTACTCTGAATTATTCAGCAACCACTTACGCTCCCTAGATATCCCGGCTTTGGCCGGGTTTGCTTGTGACGCTTGATGCTTGACTTAGGCCAGCGCGAACACCAAATATGCCGCCGCCCCGACCAGGCCGACCAGCCAAAACACGGTGTCGACTTTCCACTCGGACCAGCCGAGCATTTCAAAATGGTGATGAATCGGCGCCATCTTGAAGATGCGCCGGTGAAACAGCTTGAATGAGCCGACCTGCAGGATGACACTGGCGGTTTCGCAGACAAACACGATGCCAATCAGCAGCAGCGACCACGGCCGGTCAAGCAGCAGCGCAATGACGGCAATCAGCCCGCCGAGGGCCAAACTGCCGGCGTCGCCCATGAAGACCTTGGCCGGCTTGTGGTTGAAAAGGAAGAAGCCGAGCATCGCGCCGATGGTGACCAGGCACAAGATCAGGACGTCGGTGCGTTTGTCGTGCACTGCCAGCACCGCGTAGGCGGCAAAGGCAATCATCGACAGGCCGGCGACCAGACCGTCCAACCCGTCAGACAGGTTGACGGCATTGGAAAAGCCCACCAGCCAGAACATCGCAAAGAGGCCAAAGACCCACGCAACATTCAGCTGGTAGCCAAACAGCGGCAGCACGGTCGGGAACCCCTCATGAAAGTACACGGCAAGAAACACCGCGCCGCCCACAATCTGCCCCAGCAGCTTTTGCCAGGCTTTCAGCCCCATGTTGCGGTGAAGTTCCACGCTGATGAAATCGTCCCAGAACCCGAGTGCCCCATACAGGACTAGGATGAACAGCCCAGCCCACACACTCAGGGTCAGCTGGTGCTGCCACCAGCCGGTAAAAATGGCGGCGACCACAATGGCAAAGATGAAAACCGTGCCGCCCATGGTCGGCGTCCCGTTTTTCTTTTCGTGCCACTTCGGGCCGACCTCGCGAATCGTCTGGCCCTCTTTTTTCATCCGCATGTATCCGATGAACAGCGGCATCAAGATCACGGTAATCGCAAATGCCGCGACCATCGGGATCAACATCTCAGTGAATTGCATTGGTCTCCTACCTTCGTCAATTAGTCAGTTTTCTGAAAAGTTACGGTCACAGAGTCACCGCCAAGCAAGCTGCCCGCCTTCAGGCTCTGAGCTGACGCGTATCCAGCACCTTGTAACTTAAATTTTTTGCCAGTCAACTGGGCCAATTTTAACACATCACTCTTAGACCAGCCAGAAACGTCTGGCATGGTCATGGCGCCGTTTGTGAGAAGCACCACGCGGGCAGAGCGTAAGGCCTGTGTGCCCGCTGCGGGCAGCTGCTGGACGATGCGATTTCCGGTCCCAACCACGGATGAGGTCAGGCCTTTTTTGGTCAGAGCTGCCGTCGCAGTATCCAGTGGATCGTTAGTGACTGCCGGCACGCTCAAGGTTTCGGACGACCCAGTGACGGTGCTGCCCGCATTTAACGCCAGCAGTCTGGTCATCAGCGGATGATAAATCGTGTTCAGAACACTGACCGCCGGCGTCGTCATGGCACTGTTTTGCTTCAAGGTTAAATAGACAATAAATTGAGGATCATTTGCCGGGGCGACAGCCAGTAAACTGTGCAACTGGTTTGTCTCACCCGGTAAATAACCACCTTTCGGGTTGGCAATGTTAGCCGTCCCGGTTTTGGCCGCCACGTCAGCGCCGGCAATTCTGTATGTCACACCGGTGCCGTATGGCTTGTTAATAGTGTCACGCATTTCGTTTAGCACCGTTTTCGCGGTGGCGGCGGAGATTGGGTGACCCACTACCTGACGCTTGTAGTTGGTCACTTTCCCGTTCGAACCGGTGACCTGCGTGACGACTCGCGGCTGGATCATCGTGCCCTTGTTGGCAATTGCGGTCGCCGCTTGCAAGATCTGCATTTGCGTCACGTTGATACTTTGGCCATAACCCATGACGGCACGGGTAACCGGGTTGGTCAGGCTGTATCCGCCTGAAGCTTCATTCGGCAGCGTGATCCCTGTTGGCCGGCCAAATCCAAAGTCTTTCAAGGTCTTGGCCTGATTTGCTTCACCCATCTGCTGCACAATGTGCACAAAACCGACGTTACTGGAGCGTGGCAGAGCCTGCGAAAATGGGATCTCGCCAAAACCGACGTGGTTCCAGTCATGGATGGTGGTGTTTTCGACTTTCACACCGCTAGAATTATAGTAGGTGTTCGGCTGAAAGGTCCCACTTTGAATCGCCCCTGCCAAGTTGAAGACCTTCATCACTGACCCGGGTTCATAAGTATCTTCCACGAGCATGTTTTGCCAAGACGAGCCGGGCTCAAGCCCTTCCATCGTGCTGGGATCAAAGGTTGGCCGCTGGCTCGCCGCCAGGATTTCTCCGGATTTAGCGTTCATGACGACCCCGGTAACTGACGCCTGCTTGTACTTAGTTTGAACGCTGGCGAGCAGCGTTTCCAGGTACGACTGCAAAGAAGAATCCAGGGTACTCTTAACCATGCCACCATTTTTAGCTGCCTTAGTCCGCACCTTGGCCTTAGGCAGTCGGTAGCCGTAATTATCCACCTGGGCTGTCTGGTAGCCGTTAGTGCCGGCCAGCTGTTTATTGAACTCTTTTTCCAGCCCCATGACCCCGACCAGTGGTTGATTCTTGTTGGCTGCATTCGTTTGAGTCAGCCCAATCGTGTAGCTGGCAAATACCCCGTTCGGATACAACCGAGAGGGACTGTCAATGAAGTGGATCCCCGGCAGGTGTTCTGCCTCGATCTCCTTACGGATGGACAACGATAACCCCGTGCCAGCGGCGCCAAATTCGACCTGGAAAGTCTTCTTTTTGGGACTCAAATAGGCCAAAATTTTGGCCTCAGAAAGCGGCAGATATTTGGCCAGCACGGCTGCCGTTTTGGCCTTGTCGCTGACGTAAAGCTTCTTGCCGTTTTGCGTGTAATTTTGATCGGTAATCGCATAAATGGTGTAGGTTGATGCGTCCTCGGCGATTGTCTGGCCGTTGCGGTCGACAATACTGCCGCGTTTGGCCTGCAGGGTCGTTTTGCGTGCATACTGGGAGGCGCGATACACCGCCAGGTTTTTGGAATCCACCGACCCGACAAGCGCCACGTACGCAAAACGACAAACGAACGCCAGCAGCGCAATCAGGGTGAGCGCGAACAGGACAATCCCGAACACTTTCCGATTGCGCTCGGGGTGCCGGGCGCGCATTTGTCGTTTAGTCGTTTTCTTCTTCATCAGTCTACTTCACCGCATGTTTGATATTACCCTCGATCACGGCAAACCCGTGAGCACTGGCATAGCTGTTGAGCCGATCCGAGTTGGACAGTTCGCCGACAGTTTGCTTATCGTCGGCAATGATCCGCTTTTGCACGGTCACCTGGTTTTGCACGGTCTGGTAAGTCCGCGTCAGATTGGCCAGATGCATCGAAGCGGTCAGATAGCACAGGCAAAACCCAACGGCGACCAGCCCCAATACGACGCTGAGCAACCGCTCCAGCGGCGAAAATGCCACCTTGGTTGCCGGCTGCGTTGCCGGTTGAACCTTGGGCCGGGCTTGCGGCGCCTCTCGCCGTTGCGGTTCCAGCATATCTAGCTGTCTTGCTGTGTTATCGACCATCTTGAGCACCCCTTCAATATATCCGCTCAACCACCCGCAGCTTAGCGCTGTGCGCACGGTGATTGGCAATCAGTTCATCCTCGCTAGGGAGGATCGGTTTGCGATTGATTAATTTGAAATGCGGCCTGGCTTCCGGCGGAATCACCGGCAGGCCCTGCGGCAGGTCTTGCACTGTCGTCTGCTCCTTGAACATGGTCTTCACCAGCCGGTCCTCCAGGGACTGAAAGGTGATGACACTGATGCGCCCACCCGGCTTGACCAGCTGCAACGCTTGGGTGAGCGAGGCCTCCAGGGCCCCCAGCTCATCATTGACAGCGATGCGGATTGCCTGGAACACCTTCTTGGCGGGATGTCCGCCGGTGCGTCGCGCCTTGGCTGGAATGCCGGCCTTGATCAGATCGACCAGCTCAAACGTGGTGTCAATTGGCTTGCTCGCTCGCGCCTGCTCAATCTTGCGGGCGATTGACTTGGCGAAGCGCTCCTCGCCGTAACGGGTGAAAATTCGTACCAGGTCCTGATACGACCACTCGTTGACGACGACCCGCGCTGACAGGGCTTGGCTTTGATCCATGCGCATGTCCAGCGGCGCATCGAAGCGGTAGGAAAAGCCACGCTTGGAATCGTCGAACTGCGGACTGGAGACGCCCAGGTCATACAAGATCCCGTCGACTGAAGTGACCCCTTCTGCCGAAAGCGCCTCATCCAAGTCGCGGAAATTGCGGTGAAGCAGGTGCAGGTTGACCGGCACCCCTTGCGCTGAGACCGCGTCGATGGCGGCCTGATCCTGATCGAAGGCGTAAAGCTGGCCGACCGTCAGCTGGCTGAGGATTCGCCGGGTGTGGCCGCCGCGCCCTAAAGTCGCATCGACATAGGTGCCGGCCGGCTTGATGGCCAAGTTGTCGGTGGCCTCTTTTAATAACACGGTTTCATGCGTATATTCTGTCATCGCGCTCACAGTCCAAAGTCGGTCAGATTTTCGGAAATATCATCGAAGCTGTCCTCGGCGCTTTGGGTGAAGCTGTTCCACCGTTCTTCGCTCCAGACTTCTATGCGGTCGGAGACCCCGACCAAGACGCAAGCCTTATCGAGCCCAGCGTGCTGGATCAGAGGTTTGGGAATGTTGACGCGGCCCTGCTTGTCCAGCTCGCACTCAGTGGCGGCTGAGTACATGAACCGCGTAAAGGTCCGGGCGTCCTTTTTGGTCAGAGGTAAGGCCTCGATTTGGGTCTGCAGCTTCTGCCACTGACCCATCGGATAGCCGAACAGGCAGCCGTCCATGCCGCGCGTCAGCACAAAATCGCTGCCGAGATCGGTGCGGAACTTAGCCGGAATGATCAACCGGCCCTTTGCATCGATACTGTGATGAAATTCTCCCATCAGCATGGACAACGCCCCCTTTCCAACGTTAAATTCAGTCTACCACAATCACCCACTCCTCACCACCAACTCCCACAAATTCTGCTTGACAATTTGAAAAGCTACCCCACGATTCCCTGAGTATACAAAAAAATCCCCATCCACTGCGGTTTGCAGCGGGTGGGGACAGGTGGAAAAATGGTGGGGACCAGGCCCTAAAGTGAGAGCAAAATCGCCCCAAGCCACCAGAATGTGGCCGCCAACAGGAGGACTCGGCCCAAGGTCGTGAAATAACGGGCAAAGAGCAAATCATAATCGTGGGCCAGAAAATAGATAATCAAAAGAATCGCAATTGCAGTGGTGGTGAACAGCGCGACCCAAATCGTGTTGGGGGCCTTGGCGGCGGCTAAGCTGGCCACGCCCAGCAGGTCCAGCGCGACCACCAGGAATGGCAGCACGCGCGAATGAAACTGCAGCGCCCGGCTGACGCTCCATAAGGCCAGGCCCGCTAACGGTAAAATGATTCCGATCAGCATGTTCATCACTTCCTTCCCTTAAGACTATACCCGATTTTGCGTGTACGGGCACGAGAATTTGGTTGAAGCGCCTGGGCAAAACGGGTACACTACTCGAGTAGAACGCGCAACCAAATTGGTCAAAGGTGGTGATTAAGGTGAAAGAAAAACGCTCAAAATTCTGGTGGGTCACCCACATTGCCACCTGGGCGATGCTGATCGTCACCATCCTTGGGGCCCTAGTCGTTGGGTTATCCGCGATGAATGTTTTCTAACCGCACTATAAAAAGTGAGCCTGCATTTGCAGACCCACTTATTTTTTTGCTTGGATTAGTGCTGTGACAACAGCTGACCGCCGTCTTTGGATTCAAACAGCGGCTTTTTGACGGTGGTCATCAAGACAGACACCACGATCACGGTCAAGATGCCGGTGGCGACGGCCGAGCCGCCGTTGATCACCAGCGAGTACAGCCACGCCGGCGTGCCCTTAGGGGCGTATGACCCCCAGAAGACCCAGCCGGCCAGGAAATGGCAGAAGTACTTCGCCAAGACGCCAATCAACCCAGCCCCCCAGGCCAGGCCCAGGGCCTCGCGGTTCTTACCCGCCTTCAGCGCCGCTTGGAAGCGGCCGTACAGCAAGCCGCCAAGCCCCGCGACAGCAAAGGCGATTGGATACTCCAGAAAGCCCTGGATCGGGTTCAGGACGGACCCTTCGCCAAAGCCAATCAGCATGATATCCAACACACCCCAGGTCAGGCCCGCGGCCATCCCGGCGCCAAGGCCGCGCCGCAGCGCCAGCACAGTGATCGGAATCACCCCGTAAGACATTTCAATACTGGAAATGCCGGTTTTGTGCGGCACGTACTCCAGCGCCATGGCAAACGCGGCAATCACCGCAATCTCCACCAAAATCAAGACACGTGAATTCGATTTAGACATAAAAAATCCTCCTTTGGGTCAGGATCCCCCACAAAGAAGGTCGATTTCTCGACACCGCAATTCCTACGCTCGTATTAGCGAACAGGTTCGAAGGGTCTGGGCAAATGCCCACTCTCAGCCAATGGCTCCCCTTTGCGTGGTCCCACCACTATTTTGTTTAGGCACAATTTTGCTTGTGCACTATCATTATAGCAAGCGGAAATTCAATGTCAAAAAGTAAGCTTACAAGATTGGCGCAAACAGCCGCGCCAAGTCGGCCCCCACCCGACTCATCGGCGACTGTTTTTTGACCATCGTGTACGTGTACAAGGTGGTCTGCTGCATGTCGAGCTTGAACTGGCGCTCCACCATTTCGGCCAGCGTGCGATCGTAAATGAACGCCGCAATTTCAAAATTGAGCTTGAACGAGCGCAGATCCAGGTTCGGCGAGCCGGTCATCAAGTACTGTGAGTCAACGATGATGGCCTTGCTGTGCAGGAACCCCGCCTGGTAGCGGTAGACCTTCACGCCGGCTTTGACCAGCTGGTTCAGGTAGAACTCTGTGGCCTTGGCCATCATTGGCTGGTTTGTGTGCACCGGCACCATCAGCCGCACATCAATGCCGGAGTGCGCCGCCAGAATCAACGCGTCAAGCAGCGAATCGTCCGGCACGAAAAATGGGGACTGAACCCAAATCCGGTGCTTGGCCAGCGCCATCAGCCGTAGGTCGCCCAGCTTGATGGCCTCAAGCTTTTGCTCCGGGCCGCCGGCAACGATTTGCATGGTCGTGCGGCCGTTGTCCGCAGGGTCCGGGAAGTAGGCCTTTTGGAAGTGGACCTTCTTGATCTTGGCCGTGGTGTTCCAGTCCATAAAGAAGCGGGCCTGAAGCGACGCCACGGCTTGACCGGTCAGGCGCAGCTGCGTGTCGCGGGTGATTGCCAGCTTCCGACTGGTGCTGCCGATGTCAAAGCCGCCCATGTACGCGACCTGCCCATCGATCACCGTAATTTTGCGGTGGTTGCGGAAGTTGATGCGCAAGTTGGCCCGGCCCAGCCGCGTTTCCAAGAATGGCTCGACCTGCCCGCCGGCTTGCACCAGCGGCCGCCAAAAAGCGTGATTCAGGCGGTGGGAGCCGAAGGTGTCATAGATCACCCGGACCCGCACGCCCTGCTCAGCCTTTTGGGTCAGCAGCTGGACCAGCGCCTTGCCCACCCCATCCGGTTCAATGGTGTAGGCCTCAATGTGAATGTGGTGCGTCGCGGTGCGCAGGTCGGCAAACAGCGCCTTGGTAAAGTCCTGACGGTTGAAAAGCAGCCGCACCCGGTTCATGGTGGTGATCAGGGCCCCGTCTGCCTGCAGCAAGGTCCGCACCAGCTCAGGGGCGCCGGCAAACGGCGAGGCCGCCCCGCTTTCCTGACTGACCGTCACGGCTTCTTGCTGCGAGGCCACCATTTGGTCGATGCCCAGGCGCTGCTGCGTCGCCAGCGAGTTCAGCTTGTTGGTGGCCAGCTTGCGGCCGAAGAACCAGTACAAAATGAAGCCAATCACCGGCAGCAGCAATAACACTAACAACCACGCCCAAGTCGCCGCAATGTCCCGCGGCTGGCGGAACACGGTGATGATGGCCGCGGTTGCGTTGATCACGATAATAATGATGACAATGGTCGTGAGCCACATAATGGAAACTCCCTGCTAATCGACCGAAGCCACCCCGAACCACTTCTCATTCAACTTCTTCAGGGTGCCGTTTGCTTTGAGCGTCTTCAGGCCGGTATTGATTTGATCTCTCAGCTCATTATCACTCTTTCGCATGCCGACCGCAAAATCTTCCGCCGGATAGGTGCCTTGGATGACCTTGTAGGCTCCTGGATCCTTTTGGTGGGCAATGTAGTAGTTGGCGTAAACCTGGTCGATCACGATGCCCTGAATCCGCCCGGCATTCAGATCCAAAAAGGCGTTATCAAAGGTGTCGTACAGGACCGGCTCGCGGTTTTTAATGATGTCCTTCAGCTTTTTCGGCTGAGCGTCGATGTCCGAGGCGCCGCTGCTTTCGCTTTGAGCGCCGACGACCTTGCCCTTCATGTCGGCAAACGAATTGATGTTATCAGCGCGCTTGGTGACCAGCACCTGGTGATTCTTCAAGTACTCGGTTGAAAAGGCCACCTGTTTTTGGCGCTCAGGCGTCACGGTGTAGCCGTTCCAGATCAGGTCGATAGTTTGGTTGCGCAGCTCGGTTTCCTTCATGGACCAGTCAATCGTCTGAAAGCTGACCTTCACACCGTAAAGCTTGAACAGCGCCCGTGCCAGGTCGATGTCGTAGCCGGCGACGGTGCCGTTCTTTTGGCGAAAACCCATCGGGACAAAACTGTCGTCAAGGCCGACGACCACTTTTTGATCCTGTTTGATGCGCGGCCAGGAGTTCTTCTGCTCGGTGCGGGCGCAACCGGAAAGCACCAAGGCGAACCCAGCCAGCAGCGTCAACAGGATTGTTAACCACTTACGCTTCATTCGACTCACTCCCCTGCTTGGCCACTGTCAGTGTCGCGTCTGCCACCATCTTGGCGAATTCCATGTCATGGGTGACGACCACCTGTGTCATCCCCTGCTGCTTGACGCTGGCGATCAGATCAGCCACGGACTGGCGCAGGTTAGGATCCAGGGCGGAAGTCGGTTCGTCGTAAAGCAGGATCTTGGGATCAAGCGCCAGCGCCCGAGCGATCGCCACCCGCTGCTTTTGGCCGCCAGACAGGGAGTACGGGTACGCGTTGGCCTGCGCTTCCAGGTCCAGCTGGTCCATCAAGTTGCGCGCGTGCTTCTCCGCGGTTGCCGCGCTGACACCTTGCAGTGTCGGCGCCAGTGTGATGTTTTTCAGCACAGACAGGTTCGGGAATAATTCAAAGCCCTGGAACACGACGCCGATAACGCCTTGCTTGCGGAGCTCAGCAGCAGAAGTCGCTTGCCCGTTGTAGGTGAAGCTGCCACTGTCGGCCGGGGTTAGCCCCGCGATGATCCGCAGCAGCGTGGTCTTGCCGGCACCGCTGGGGCCAACGATCGCGAGTGTTTTCTGGTCTTCAATCGTGACATCCAGGTTGTCCAGGACGACCTGATCGCCGAAGCGTTTGGAAATATTTTTAAGCTCTAACATATGCTTACCCCCTGCCTACTTGTAGTAGCTGAATGACTTTTCGACGCGGCGCTGCAGCAGCGTGAGCAGCAGCGTCATCACCAGATAGATGACGGCGACCAGCACCAACGGCACCAGCGTCACGTCGCGAGAGGTTGCAACCTCGCCGGCCCGCAGCAGGTCGCCAAGCCCGATGACGTAAACTAAGCTGGAATCCTTGACCAGGTTGATGACCTCGTTGCCCATGGACGGCAGCACGATCTTCAGCACCTGAGGAATCACCACGTAGCGCAGCGTCTGCCAGCGCGTCATGTTCAGCACCGTCGCGGCCTCGAACTGGCCTTCCTCAACCGCGCCGAAACCGCCGCGGTAAATCTCGGCGAAGTAGGCCGCATAGTTGAGGATGAAGGTGAAAATGACAGCTGAGAAGCGGTCAAACACGATGCCGATCAGCGGCAGGCCGTAGAAGACGAAAATCAACTGAAGCAGCAGCGGCGTGCCACGGAACACCCAGATGTAGGCTGAAAGAATTGCCTTGCCAGCCTTGGCCAGGATGTTTTTGCCGCGCTGAATCAGCCCAACTGACACCAGCATGCCCAACGGAATGGCCCCGATCAACGTCAGGAAGAAGACCCCCAACGTCATTTTCACCCCAGCCAGCAGCGCCGGCAAAATCGAATTAATGTAACTCATGATTATTCCTCCCTTGCGTTTTCAAACGTTGAATAAAAAAACACCGCACAGAATTGTTCTCAAGCAATTGCTTGAGGACGCTTCCGCGCGGTGCCACCTCATTTCGACCAGCCGTCACCGACTGGTCCTCACGTGGTTGAAAAACATGGAACTGGCGGTAAAACAAAACGCCCCCACTCAGACTAATGTCTGAATGAGGGCGACTTGAATGCCGCGGTACCACCTCATGCTCACCAACGCGTCACCGCGAAGGTCTCATGTCGTTTTTCAACCACGGCGATAACGAGCCCAACCGGCCTGACCTACTGAGTTCAATCAGGCACTCGTGGATGTGAGGCAAGAATGATCACGTCCGGCTCTCACCGTTCCGGACTCGCTTGGCTGATCAGCTTCTCACCATTTCCACTCAACGTTTTAATTGATTAAGGCTATAATACCTGCTTCAAAATGAATGTCAACCCTGATGATGAAAAAGTCTGTGCCAAAAGCCAACTTTTTTCTGCTCGATGTTCATCAGCGGCACGGACTCGCCCAAAAGCCGCCGCGCAATATTGCGGTAGCCTTGGCTGGCTAAGTCGTCGGGGTCCATTACGACGGTTTCGCCTTTGTTGGAGCTGGCGATCACCCCATCATCATCGACCACGATGCCAAGCAAGTCGATGCCCAGGTGCTGCGTGATCTCGTCGATATCCATCGACCGGCCATCGGCCATCATGTGCTGGCGGATGCGGTTGATGATCAGGCGCGGCGGGTACACCATGTCACGCTGCTCAAGCAGCCCGACGATGCGGTCCGCATCTGACACCGCGGAAATCTCTGGGGTCGTGACGACGATTGCGCCGTCCGCGCCTTCGACGGCATTGCGGAAGCCTTGCTCAATGCCCGCTGGCGAGTCCAAAATCAGATAATCGAATTCCGGTCGCAGCTCGTCGACAATCGCCTTGACCTGATCGGGCTCGAGCGAATCTTTTTCCGCGTTTTGCGCCGCCGGCAAGACGTACAGCTTGTCGTCAAAGCGTTTGTCCTTGATCAGCGCCTGATGCACCTTGGCGCGGCCGCTGGCCACGTCAACAATGTCGTAAATGATCCGGTTGGACAGGCCCAGGACCACATCCAAATTGCGCAGCCCGATATCCAGATCCATCAGACACACTTTTTTGCCTTGCAGCGCAAGCGCCGTGCCGATATTGGCCGTCGTCGTGGTTTTGCCGACGCCGCCCTTGCCTGAGGTGACCACCAAAGAAGTACCCATTACATTTCCTCCAGTTTCCGGAACAGTTTCGGCCGCAGCTTGGCCAGTGCTGGCACCTTACCATGCACCAGTGCGTGCAGGTCGTCAATGTATGACGTCGTCTGCGCGGTGTAGGAATTTTTATCGATGATCTCCAAGGTGTCAGCGATGCGAATCTGCGCGGCGCGGCTGATGTCGCCAACGATAACGGCCTCTTGGTCCCCCAACGTCCCGGCAATCAGCAGGCCTTCAACCTGGCCCATCACAAAGATGCTGCCGGTGGTTTTCAGCGTGGCGCCGCGGTGCAGGTCGCCCAAAAACAGCACATCGCCGCTGTAGTCCGCCTCCTGACCGGAGCGCAGAACGCCGCCGACCAAATGGGTTGCCTTCGCCGCGAATTCAGCCCGGAGTGGCTCGACTGCCGCCACCGCCGCATGGATGGTCTTGATGGCGAACTGCGGATAAGTGTCAAACACCGTCTGCACTGCCTTGGCCTGGTCCTCATTAAGCAGGCGATCACCGGTTTCCAGAACAAAATCGACATGTTCCTGGTCCTTCGTGTCCCCCGCCACGCGCGCAAGCAGCGTGGTCAAAGCCGCTGTGATCTCATCCAGTGAAGCCTCTGATGCCAGCTGCAGCTCGAACCCGCTTTGGCGGCCCTTCAGCGTTACTGCCTCCATGCGTACACCCCCAATATTAATCTATCCTTAAGTTTATCAATATCTGGCGTAAAGGCAAATACGCCAGCGCAAATATCACCAGATTCACGATGAGACTCGACCCGAGGTGGTTGGCGATCAGCGTCGTGGCGGTGACTTGTGCGAACCCCAAAAAGCGGTTGACCGCGTAATTGGCCAGGGTGAATAGCGTCAGCACGATCACGACCAGCGCCCCAATGTAAAACGGCGACTTGGGCACCACTGGCCCGAGCTGCCGCACCACGTAAACCAGCAGCGGCCACAGCAGCGCGTTGACCCCCAGCATGCCCGTGTAGTAGCTGTCAAAAATCAGGCCAAACACCGCCGCGATGGCCACAATGTATTCTTCTTCAGGCAGCAGCAGGGTCGCCATGATCAGCGCGATCAAAGTCAGCTGCGGGACCCCGGTGAACGTCGGCGACATCACAAACTGTGCAAAGACCTGCGCGATGACCCCGTCCAACAGCAAGGTCACCAGCAGAAGCAGCAGCACCCAGCCGTGCTTGGTAAACTTTTTGTCTTTCAGCATGTTACTCACCCTTGATGGTGCGGTCGATCACCGTCACCACGGACAGGTCGTTGAAATTAGCGGCCGGTTTGACGTACACCGTGTTGGCCAGGCCAAAATCATCCTTGGCGACCGACGCCACCGTCCCGATGAGCAGCCCTTTTGGCGTGCTGCCACCGAGTCCAGAGGTAACGACCTTCTGCCCTTTTTTGATGCTGTCTTCGGTATCGACTTGACCAAGCACCAGCTGGTTCTTGGCGGCGTTATAACTCGAGATCACGCCGTTGACAATACTGCCATCGCCGGTGGTGATCTGCGCCGCAAACCGGTCGGCGGACTTGTTGTCCGTGGTCATCATTTCCACCTTGGCATTGGTCTTCTCCACTTCGACCACGCGCCCAACCAACCCAGAGCCGGCCATCACTGGCATGCCCTTAGCCACGCCAGCGCCTTGGCCCTTGTTGATCACGACAATGTTGCGCCAGTCGCTGGGGCTGCGCATCATGACCGTCGCCGGCACCTGGTCGTAATCCGTCAAGGTGGCGTTCAGCTTCAGCTGCTTTTTCAGTGCCCGATTCTCACTTTGCAAAGTCTGGTTGGTGACCTTGGTCTGCGCCAGGTCCGCCACTTGCGCCTTGAGAAGGCGATTTTCCTGGTACGTGTTCAGTAGGTCATTGACGTCATCCAGCCCGCCTTTGATAAAGTTGCCAGGCGCGGCAACGATGCGCCCACCGATGCCGACAATATCGTTGCCGATCTGCTGTACCAAGGGCGGCGTGTTCTTATTATTCCGCACGGACATGGACGTGAACATCAGCCCCACGCTGACCAACAAGGCGACCATCAAGACGATCAGTTTTTTGTTAGAAAAGAACTTTTGCATGAGTCGCTCCTTTTGGTCTTCTCAATGAAAAAGCCGGCCCAATAAAACTCGCGGACCGGCCACTGGTGATTGCAGCTGCCTGCATGGATCAGTGTTTCTTCAGGACATCGATGTTCTTAAGGGATTCCCCGGTACCGATAGCGACGCATTCCAGTGGATCTTGCGCCACAAACACAGGCACCTTGGTGGCGTCGGAGATGACGGCATCCAACGACTTCAGCTGCGCGCCGCCGCCAGTCAGCACAATGCCGTGATCGATGACGTCTGCCGCGATTTCCGGTGAGGTCTCTTCCAGCGTGTCCTTAATGGCCTCAATGATCGCCTGGACAGTTTCCTGAATCGCTTTGGCGATGTCTTCGGCCGTGATATCCTGCGTCTTCGGCAGACCGGTCAACAGGTCACGCCCGCGTACGGTCATGCCGTCCAGCTTCTTGGCTTCCTCGATGGAAGCGCAGCCCAACTCGATCTTGATCTCTTCCGCCGTGCGCTCGCCAATCAGCAAGTTGAAGTTCTGGCGGATGTACGCTACCACTGCCTCGTCGACCTTGTCGCCGGCCATCCGGATGGAGCGGCTCGACACAATGCCGCCGAGCGAAATGGTGGCCACGTCGGTCGTGCCGCCGCCGATATCAACGACCATAGAGCCGGTCGGATCCATGACGGGCAAGCCCGCACCAATGGCCGCCGCGTATGGCTCCTCGATGACAAACGCCTCTTTGGCGCCTGCCACCTTGGCCGCGTCGATCACCGCGCGTTTTTCCACTTCGGTGACGCCGCTGGGCACGCAGATCATGACCTGCGGGTGGTTGTTCTTGCCGCCAAGCGCCTTGTTCATGAAGTACTTCAGCATCGCTGCCGTGGTGTCGTAGTCGGCGATCACACCGTCTTTCATTGGCCGAATCGCGTCGATGTCAGCCGGGGTGCGGCCGATCATTGCGCGGGCTTCCTCGCCCACCGCAATGATTTCCCCTGTTTGTGTGTTTTTCGCCACGACTGACGGTTCGTTCGTGACGATGCCCTTCCCGTCAACGTAAACGAGCGTGTTTGCGGTACCGAGGTCGATCCCGATGTTTTTTGAGCCTAATCCAAGCAAGACGTTCTCTCCTTACAAGTCCGATTTTCTAATCTCTTGCATTATAGCATAAAGACCTCGTCGTCCGGTCTTGCGCTCACGATTCACACGCTTCCATCGCCATAATTTAATAAATCTTAGAGGTGGTGTTCCTGGCTGAACGAGTAAAACTGATCGCCGCCCACCACAATGTGGTCCAGCAAGGCCACCCCAATCAGGGCCCCGGCAGCAGCAAACCGCTCGGTCAGCTCAACGTCCATCTCGGAGGGCAGATGATCGCCGCTGGGGTGATTGTGCACCAGAATCAACCGCGACGCATTCAGTGCCAGCGCCATGCGAAACACCACACGCGGATCAGCAATCGACTTGTCGACCCCGCCGTGGGCCAGTTCCACCTCGCGAATGATGGCGTTGCGCACGTCCAGCATCAGCGCCAGCAGGTGCTCCTCAGTGGCCCCAGCCAGGCGCTGCACCATCGCCGCACCGATTTGCGGGGCGTCCAGTACTTCGCCGTACCTCAGCGTTTGCCGCTGCTGCACGCGCCGTGACAACTCGAGGCCGGCCACCAGCCGGGCGGCCTTAGTCGGACCAATGCCCGGTACGGCCAGCAGGTCACCAGCGGTGGCGAGACTCAGCCCGGTCAAGGCCGGGTACTGGCGCAGCACTTCCTCTGCCACCATGACGACGTCGTACTGCCCGCTGCCGCTGCCAATCAACACTTCCAGCAGTTCCTTATCCGATAGCGCAAGCGGTCCGTGCGCTTGAATCAATTCCCTTGGCTGCATCTTGACTCCCCCTTTTTGAGGAGAGATTACGCCATCTAAACCTTTAGCGCTGACTGCCGAGCAACGTTTGGCGTACAGCAGAGGCCAGGTAAAGCGAGCCCGTCAGCACCACCGGCTCATCTGGAAACTCGTCCAGGTGGGCGGCCAGCGCCTCCTGCCAGCTGGCAAAAGTGCGCAGCTTGCCGGCGTCCGGGTAGTCTGCCAAGGCCTCGGCCCGCGGATTATCCGGCACGGGGACCAGCCAGAGCCGCGCCGTGCTGGCTTCCAGCTCAGCGATGATGGTGGCCACGTCCTTATCCGCCAGCACGCCGACGATAAGCGTCACCCGCTCATCGTTAAACACCTGCTTGACCGCGCTCAGCATGGCCGCGATGCCTTGCGGGTTGTGCCCACCGTCGATCACAATCAGCGGGTCGTCGCTGAGCTTTTCCATGCGCGCCGGCCAGGTGTTTTTGGCCAGCCCGCGGCGAATCTCCTGGGGCTGAAGCGGCCAGTTCATCGCCTTAGCGGCCACGCGACTGGCCGCGATCGCCAGCGCCGCATTTTGCACCTGGTAGTCCCCCACTAGCGGCACGAACACCTGACTGAGATGAAACGTACCGGCCTGATAGTCAAAGCGCTGCCCCCAGCCATCAAGCGCGGCGCGGCTGGTGCCAAAGTTCTGACCGGCCACCAGCCACTGGCTGCCGGTTTCGGCGACGCGCTTTTTCACTGCTGCCATCGCATCTGCCGGCAGCGCCGCCGTCACCACCGGCCGCTGCGGCTTGATGATGCCAGCTTTGTGCGTGGCGACGCTTTTGATGGTGTGGCCCAAAAGCTTGGCGTGATCCAGCCCCACGCTGGTGATCACTGAGACCTCCGGCGTGATGACATTGGTCGAATCCGTATCACCGCCGATGCCAACCTCGATCACCGCTAGGTCCACCTGCTGCTGGTGAAAATACCAAAACGAGAGCGCCGTGATGTACTCAAATTCGGTCACCCCAAAGTCGGGATCAGTTTCACGCAGTTTGGCCATCGCGGCGTCTGTGGTCGCGGCAGCCGCCACTAGATCGGCATCGGGGATCGGCTGGTGATCGATCATAATGCGCTCATTAAAGCGCATGATGAACGGCGAGGTGTACAGCCCGACTTTCAGCCCACTGGCTTCCATGATGTGCGCGATGCCCGATGCGGTCGAGCCCTTGCCATTCGTGCCGGTCACGTGAACGTAGCGGTCGTGCTGCGGGTCGCCCAGCGCGTGAAGCAGTGCCAAGATGCGCTCGTGGCCGCCGGTTTTGGCCAGCCGCGGCAGCGCATGGATCGCTGCAACGGTCTCATCGTAAGTTTTCATGTCTAAGCCCCCAATAATGCCCTTAATCAATCTTACTACAAAACGCGCCCAAGCCAAACGGCCTGAACGCGTTGATTGATCGTTTAAATCACGATGACCGGGGTGCCGACCGCCACAGCGGCAAACAACTTCGGCATGAAGGCCGGCGGCTGGTTGACGCAGCCGTGCGAGCCGTGCTGCTGATACCACGTACCGCCAAAAGTTGGCTGCCACGAGGCATCGTGTAACCCGACGCCAGTATTATCGATCGGCATCCAATAGTTCACCGGTGTGCGATAATCCTCGCCTACCAGGGTAGCGTTGCGCTGCTTCGACCACACCGCGAACACCCCGCTCGGCGTTGGTGTGGCCGGCTTGCCAGTGACAACGGCGGAATCCAGCACCACTTTGCCATTTTGGTAAAGCCATTCGTGCTGATTTTCCCTGTCGACCTCTAGATACGTGGAGCCAATATCCGTGCCATCAGCGTGGTAACCGGTACCTTGGTGCAGAACCGGCTGGGTGAAGTCCTTGCCAGCTTTGATCAGGGTAATCAGGGCATCGGTTTCCTTGCTCTGCATAATGCTCCAACCATAAGTGCCAGCCGGCACCGTGACGATTCCTTGCTTGGTCGAATGAAACTGGCGGGACTTGTTGTACGTGTTGTACTTGTCGGCGAGTTCAGACACAAACTTGGCCACACCACCGCGGTCGACCTGGACGCTGCCGTCAGAGTAACTCAGCCACGATTTGAGCCGGTCGCTTGAAATCTGCTCCTGATGGTTTGTGACCGTCACGACAGCCTTGATGTCACCCATTGCTTGCAGCTTGCTAACAGCATCTTTCAGGGCTTGATCATTGGCCTTGGCCTTAGGCTGGGCGAACGTTTGCTTCAAAGCGACCGTGCGGCGGTTAGCTTGAATCGCCCCGGCAAGCGCCTCGGCCAGCTTGGCGGCATCGATTTGGTTACCTGGTTTTTCCTTCTTAATGTTGTAGCTGTCATTCGTCAAAACGACCTTGGCATCGACCGGCGCGGTCCGCGACGCGTTCAGCTTGGCTGCCTCGGCGTTCGCGTACTGCTTGATCTCCGCGCTGTCGGCGCTAGAGGCCAAAGCCGTTTTATCGCTTTGCGCCAGCACCACCGCGGAAAAACCCCACGGATTCTGCTTGGATAATAGCTTATTCAGCATGGTCGTGTAATCACGCTTGAGGCCCAATGTTTGCCCGGACACTGTGGCCACAGTCTTGCCGCCGTCCTTCAGCTGGTAATTCACGTCGGCCAGCTGCGCCTTCATTTTCGCATCCGCCTGTTTGACGGTTTTACCGCTCAGGTCGACACCCAAGGCCTCAGTCTTCGGTAAAAACCGGTCTTGGTAATGGTTACTGCGGACCCCGTAACCGATCCCAGCAACGGCCAAAATGGCGACTGCGGCGGTAATCAACCAACTTTTTCTTTTCATAACTGCTCCTTACCATAGTCAAATCGCTTGTGTGCAAAGTATATCACACTGACTAATAGTTAGCCCATCAGCCTTCAAATCAATTATACCGCCCCCAGCACCCCTGACAACCGCTGGGGTCCGGGCAAGCGTTGCCAATGCTTAATTCTTAGTAAAAACTATTTTTATACCACGGTAGCCAAAAAAAGAAGCTGCACGCGGCAGCTTCTTCCTAAGCGTGACCATTATTTGGCCGCTTGCAGTTCCTTGATGCGGGCGTTGGTCGCGTCCAGTTTCGTCGTAAAGTCGGTTCGTTTGGCCTTCTGTTCCGTGATCACTGCTTCCGGCGCCTTGGCCAAGAAACCTTGATTGCTCAGCTTCTTGTCGGCCCGCGTTATCTCCTGCTCGAGCTTCTTGGCGTCTTTTCGCAGCTTAGCGATTTCCTCATCCAAGTCGATCAGTTCCTTGAGCGGGACATAGATCGTCGCGCCGGTCGTGACGGCGCTGCCGGCCAAGGCTGGGGCCTCGACGTCGGTACCCACAGTCATTGCCTTCAGGTGAACGAACCGGTCGATGAAGTCGCGGTTATCATTGAAGACCGCCTCCAGACTTGGGTCCTGCAGCTTGATGATCAAGTCGATCGGACTGGCCAGCGGCGCGTTGACCTCGGCGCGAATGTTGCGGACACCGCGAATCAGCTCAATGATGGCCTGCATCTGCGCGACAGCAGCCGGATTTTCAAATTCTTGGTGCGTGGTCGGGTATGCCGCCGTCACCAGGGACTCGCCGTCGTGGGGCATCGTCAGCCAGATTTTTTCTGTCACAAACGGCATGATCGGCTGCAGCAGGCGCAGGGTCTGATCCAGCACATAGCGCAGGTTGACCCGCTTTTGCGCCTTGATCGTCTCATCGTCGCCGTAAAGGACTTCCTTGGACATTTCGATGTACCAGTCGGCCAGTTCATTCCAGATGAAGTTGTACAGCGCGCGGTCGGCTTCGCCAAACTCAAAGTGGTCGAACAGGCGCGTCACCTCAGCGACTGTGTCGTTCAGGCGGGCAAAAATCCACTTGTCCGACAGGTCGAAAGTGCTTGGATCCGGCTCGTCGTCTGCTTTCGTGTCGCCCAGGTTCATCAGCACAAAGCGACTCATGTTCCAAATCTTGTTGATGAAGTTCCAGGCTGCGTCCATCTGGGTGTAGGAGAAACGGGCGTCCTGGCCAGGCTTGTTGCCCTGCGTCAGGAACCAGCGCAACGCGTCGGCGCCGTACTTTTCAATGACGTCCATCGGATCGATGCCGTTACCCAGGGACTTGCTCATCTTGCGGCCCTGCTCGTCGCGCATCAGGCCGTGAATCAAGGTGTGCTCAAACGGGCGCTGACCGGTGAACTCAAGGCCTTGGAAAATCATGCGAGCAACCCAAAACGGAATGATGTCGTAGCCGGTAACCAGCGTGTTGGTCGGGTAGTAGCGCTTGAAGTCAGGCGCGTCCTTGTCCGGCCAGCCCAGCGTGGAAAATGGCCACAAGGCGCTGGAAAACCAGGTATCCAGAACATCGGGATCCTGTTCCCAGTTTTCCGGGTCCTTCGGGTCTTCTTCGCCGACGTAAGTCTCGCCGGTCTTCTTGTTGTACCAGGCCGGGATGCGGTGACCCCACCAGAGCTGGCGGGAGATGACCCAGTCGTGAATGTTTGCCATCCAGTTCAGGAAGGTGTGTTCGAAGCGGTCTGGCACGAAGTCGACCTTGCCGGCGCCTTGCTGGTTTTTGATGGCGGCTTCAGCGAGCGGCTTCATCTTGACGAACCACTGGGTGGACAGGCGGGCTTCAACCTGCACGCCGGTGCGTTCGGAGTGGCCGACACTGTGGACAATCGGCACGATTTTAATGATGTCACCGGAGTCCTGCAAATCCTTGACGAGCGTCTTGCGGCACTCGAAGCGGTCCATGCCCTGGTACTTGCCGGCGTTTTCGTTCATGGTGCCGTCGTCATTCATGCAGTTGATACGCGGCAGGTCATGGCGCAGGCCGACCTGGAAGTCGTTGGGGTCGTGGGCCGGCGTGATTTTAACGGCCCCGGTCCCAAAGTCCATGTCCGCGTGCTCATCGGCGATGATTGGAATCTTTCGGCCGACGCCCGGCACGATGACTTCTTTGCCAATCATGTCTTTGTAGCGCGGATCCTTGCTGTTGACGGCCACGGCGGTATCGCCAAACATGGTTTCCGGCCGGGTGGTGGCAATTTCAATGCCGCCCTTCGTCCCATCGGCGAAGGGATAAATCAGGTGGTAAAAAGCACCCTTGTCGTCTTGGTGAATGACCTCGATGTCGGACAACGCCGTGCGCGCCTGCGGATCCCAGTTAACAATGTACTCGCCGCGGTAGATCAGGCCCTTGTTGTAAAGGTCGACGAACACCTTGCGAACCGCCTTGGACAACCCGTCATCAAGGGTGAACCGCTCGCGAGAATAGTCCAATGACAGGCCCATTTTGGCCCACTGCTTGTGAATAATTGCCGCGTACTCGTCCTTCCAGTCCCAAACCTGCTGGATGAACTTATCACGGCCCAGGTCGTAGCGCGAAATCCCCTGCTCGCGCAGCTTGGCTTCGACTTTGGCTTGCGTCGCGATGCCGGCGTGATCCATCCCCGGCAGGTACAAGGTGTCATAGCCCTGCATCCGCTTTTGGCGAATGATCATGTCCTGCAGCGTCGTGTCCCAGGCGTGGCCCATGTGCAGCTTGCCGGTGACGTTCGGCGGCGGGATAACGATCGTGTACGGCTTGGCCTTCTTGTCGCCGTTTGGTTTGAATACGCCCTGGTCCAGCCACTTCTGATAGCGGCCGGCTTCGACTGCTTTGGGGTCGAATTTTGGTGCTAATTCTTCACTCATAAGGATCCTCCTGTTGTTTTCGATGCCGAGATCGGGTAGTTGCGCTCAGGCGGGCAACGGGTGAGCATCCAGCTACGCCTAACGCACCGCCGCCAAAAAACGGCGGCAACGCGTTAGGCTATGCTGGCTGTCACCCTAAAAGCGCCCGCCTTCGCAGCTTGCACAAAAAAACTCGCCCTATCGATTAGGACGAGTTAGCTCGCGGTACCACCTAAATTAAGGCTCAACGCCTTCACTTGAACCTGATAACGGGTGGTCCCGGTCGGCCCTACTGACTTCAGGTCGACGGCTCGCAAGCTACTTATCACGGAACACTTCAAGGCTCACACCACCCGCCTTGTCGCTGAAAAAGCGTCCCGCAACCCTCTTGGTCATCGCGTTGACGCTATTATAAGCCGAGCGGCCGCGACCCGTCAACGGGCTTTCGCCTTTTGGTGCGCGGTGTACAGCAGGCTTTGCAGCTCCGAGGTCAAATCGATGTAGCGGATGGTAGTCTGCGGCGCGCAGGCCACCGGCTGCGGTGCGAACGTCATGATGGCGTTGATGCCGAACGCCTCCAGCGTGCCGATCACCCCGGTTTGCGACGCACTCGGCACCGCGAGGATTGCCGTGTGAATGTTCGGGTTCATGTGTGCCGCCAGAGTCGCAAACGGGTACACCGGAATGCCGCCAATGCGAGTGTTGACCTTCGTCGGGTCGGCGTCGAACGCCATGACGATGTTCAGGTCCGGATTACGGCGAAAATTATTCATCAGCAGCGCGCGCCCCAAGCCGCCGACGCCGACCAGAATAATTGACTCGGAAGAATCCACGTCGAGCAGCTGGCCGAACTCCTCCACCAACGTCGCAATGCTGTAGCCGTAGCCGCTTTTGCCGAGCTCTCCGAAGCTGGAAAAATCGCGGCGGATGGTCGCAGATGGTATGTGAATAATTTCGCTTAGACGGTCCGAACGAATGCGGGCGACGCCTTCCTGCTGTAGCTGGACAACTGCGCGATAGTACAGGGGAATGCGTTTAATCGTAGCTTTTGAGACATGTGCTTTTGTGTTTTGCATGGGTCTTGCCTCCGCCCTTGAATTCTGTGTAAGCGTTCACAATGTCAGTTTAGCATAACCTTTGTGAACGAACAAACAAAATCCGGTGGAAGTGCGCGACCGCCAGACGTACTGGGTTCCGGGAGGATTGGGCCGGCGACGCACAGCAATCGTGGTGGGCACCACTTCAAGCCCTGTATCCCAGAAGCGCAACTCTTTTATCGGCATAATAAAAGCTGCCCTCACCAGGCAGCTTGCAGTACTCACTGATCTAATTTCATCTGCACAAACGTGACCGGAGTCCCATACGCATCAGCCTCGCGCGTGCCGGTTTGTTTGAAGCCCAAGGCCTCATACAGGTGGCGGGCACGGGCGTTAAAGTCCGCGACCTCGAGGGTAATGGGGCCGGCGTAGTGGTAGCGCTGGCGGCCAAAGTCGATGCCGGCCTGAACGAAGGCGCGGCCACGGCCGGCGCCCGTGTAGGCCGGCGCCAGCCCCAAGCCAATTTCCATCACGCCATTGGGGAAAGAAAACTCGTACATCCCGATCAGCTCGTCGTTTTCCAGCACCGAATAGTAGTCATCCCCGTCATCAGCAAAAATGTTGTCCATTTCTACCGCGTGAACCGCGGCGGGAATGTTATAGAACTCATACGGCGCTGGATAGACCCAATCCAAGTACGCCTTGGCCTCGGGCCGATTCATGTAGCGGATCTCAGTCATCGCGGTCTCCTTTTTACAGCAGCTCAGAAATCATGTCCTGGTCTTGGTTCATGAACTCGTCGGACGACTTGATCTCGGTGATCTTCACACCATCCAAGGCGCGCTGCATCAGCCCCTCAACGTCCAGCTTGCTTTCGTAGTAGCGCGTCTTGTCCAGGTTTGGCTTGGTCTTAGGAGACGGCGGCGCGAAAATTGTGCAGCAGTCTTCAAACGGCATGATCGACAGGTCGTAGGTGTCGATGTCCTGCGCGACCTTGATGATCTCCGTCTTGTCCATCGTGGCCACTGGCCGAATGATCGGCATGTTGGTCACATCGTTGATGGCGACCATGCTTTCCAAAGTCTGGGACGCCACTTGGCCGATCGACTCGCCGTTGACGATGGCCAGACCCCCGCGCTGCTTGGCCAGCGCCTCGGTCAGCCGCAGCATCAGCCGCCGCTGCACCGTCATCAGGTACCCTTCCGGTACGGTGGCCTTAATGGTTTCCTGAATCTCAGTGAACGGCACCTGAATAAACTTGATGTAGCCGGCGTATGGCGCCAGTTTGGTGGTTAGCTGCTTGGCCTTGTTCAAAGCCGAGTCGGACGTGTACGGCGGGCTGAAAAAGTGAACCATTTCCAGATCGACACCGCGCTTTAGGGCGTAATAGCCGGCGACCGGGGAATCGATCCCACCGGACAGCATCAGCATGGCCTTCCCGGCGGTGCCGACGGGCATGCCCAGCGCGCCTTGAATCGTTTGCGTAGACAGATAAATCGCGTCACGGCGCACTTCCACCCGCAAGGTGTAATCCGGATGGTGCATCTGCACCTTGAGGTCTGGCCGGTGATCGACCAAAAAGTCGCCGAGATTCAAGTTCATCTGGTTCGTGTCAAGCGCAAACGTGTGGTCCGCACGCCGGGTGTTGACCTTGTAACTGGCTCCCTGCGGCACAGATTCATTCATTAATGCCAGCACGGCCTCGTGCACTTGGTCCATGTCTTTTTCAACTTTCACAGATGGCGAATAGGTCTGGATGCCAAACACCTTGGACAGGCGGGCCATCACGGCCTTGGCGTCCTCACCGTTGAGCTCGATGTGCAGCCGGTCGCGCTTGGGCCGAATGGTCAGGTCGGGAAATTCGTGCAACGCCTTGGTGACGTTGCCGTGCAGGCGGCTGATGAAAGCTTGGCGGTTCTTGCCCTTGGTGGACAACTCGCCATAGCGCACCATGATTTCAGTGTAATTCACAGATTTTTTCCTCCAATAAAGTGGCAACGGGTTAGGCAGACGGCATCAACTTGGCAAAGCCGGCATAAACCTGGTCGAACGCCTGGTTAAAGGCCCTGGCCTCGTCCATCGTGTTGTACTCGTCCAAGCTGACCCGGATCGCGGATGTGGCGATACTGTCGTCGACATGCATCGCGGCCAAGGTGGAGCTTTCAGTACCTTTTTTGCTTGAGCAGGCCGAAGTCGTCGAGATGTAGATGTCGTGCGGCTCAAACGCGTGGACAATGGTTTCACCGCGCACCCCGGCGATGGCAAACGTCAAAATGTGCGGGGCGAAGTCAGGCGTCAGCTGCGAAAACATCGTCACGTTCGCGAACTGGCTGACGTGGTCGTAAATCGCCTTGCGAATGGCCTGCTGGTGCGCGACCTTTTTATCCTCATCGGTCAACAGCAGCCGCAGCGCCTTAGCCATCGCCGCGATTGCCGGCGTGTTTTCAGTGCCGGAACGCAGGTTATCCTCCTGGCCGCCACCGGTCAACAGCGGCGCGATGTGCCGGCCCTCTTTGATGTAAACAAACCCGGTCCCGCGCGGCGCGTGGAACTTGTGGCCGGAGAACGTCAGAAAATCGATGCGCGGATTGCGCAGCGACTTCATCAGACCTTTGCCGATCGCTTGCACGGCGTCAACATGAAAGTGAATGCTCGGGTAGTCCTCGAGGATTTTCGCGACAGCATCGATCGGCTGCTTGGCGCCGACCTCGTTGTTGACTGCCATCACCGAAACCAGAATCGTGTCCGGCCGGATCGCCGCGCGCAGTTCTTCGGGATCGATGAAACCGCGCTTGTCGACAGGCAGATAAGTCACCTCAAAGCCCAGCTCCTCCAGCTGCCTCATCGTGTTGATCACTGCGGGATGTTCGACCTGCGTGGTGATCAAGTGCTTGCCAAAAGGCCGCTTCTCGATGGCCGTCCCCTTGATGACCCAGTTGTCGCCTTCAGTGCCGCAGGACGTGAAATAGATCTCGTCGGGTTTGGCGTGCATCAGGTCCGCAATCTGCTTGCGGGCACTTTGCAGCACCTCATTGCCCTTGCCGCCGACCGCATGCAGGCTGCTCGGATTGCCAAAAAAGTCCTCGGAGACCTTGCGGTAGGTGTCCAGAACCACCGGCAGCGCCTTGGTCGTTGCGCTATTGTCGAAATAAATCATGGTCAACATTCTTCCTTTTCGTAAGTTTAGCTGCATGCAAGTATACCAAATATTTTGGCGAAAATGAACCGCCAGGATCCGCCTGGCAGAATAAATAGAAGAATGTTCAGCCAGCCTGTATACTTTTGGCAGAGTTCAGACGTCTTATTCACGGAGGGAGGGGCGAGATGGCCAAATCAGAGTTCGACCAGCATTTGCTGGCGCTAGGCGGCGTGGTCGTGCAGCGGCTGCAGGCGCGCGGGATCCAGCGGGCCGACGCGGAAGACGCAGTGGCGACGGCCTACGAGAAAATCATCGTCATGCTGCCGGACCTTTCCGTGCGCAACTTTGACGGCTGGTTCTACCGCATCGCGCTCAATGCCTTCCTGGACAGTCTGCGCAGGCGCCAGCGCGAAACGCTGACTGCCGCCATTCCCGAACCTGCCGCCGCCAGTCCGGCGCAATTTGCCGAGATGCTTGCACCGCTGCCCGCCAACCAGCAAGAACTGCTGGCGTTGAAATATTATTACGGTTTTTCATATCAAGAAATCGCGCAGCTGCTCGGCCTGAAGCCAGCCAGTGTGAAAACCATGCTGGCGAGGGCGCGGGCCAGTCTGCGCACCAAATGGGAGGAATAACAATGTTAGACAAAGCGCTGCAACATGCCAAGTGGAAGCAGCGGCTGATGATGGCCGTCATCGCCGCCATCGTCGTCGTGATTTTGGTACCACTGGGTTACGTCGTTCTCAACAAATTGGCGGCCCGGCAAAGCGCGGCCCTGTTTGACCAGCTGAATGCTTACCACACTGTCGCAGAGCCCAATGTCGAGCTTTCCTCGGAGATGCTGGCTAACGACACCAGTTTTGGCGGTAATGTAGTGACCAAAGAATATAAGGACATCGACGGTTACAAAGTCCCTTGGGGAACCTACACGTCCCAGTACACCAACCTGCGCTGGGAGCTGGACGACCGGTTGTTCGCTCAGAGCATTGAACGCCGCGATAAGCGTTTCGGCCTGCAACAGTTCCAGCCCGGGAGCACGCAAAAAATCGCGCGATTCTACACTGGGACCAAGGACTTGCCTAACGAGGCCCAAACGCTGGCCGAGCTGCCTGATCACGTCGGCGAAATCGCCGTCACTTTTAACCGCGGCTACACTTATTCTGAGCTGAAACGGCTGCTGCCAAAGAACCTTGAGCTGCGGTGGGGCTACCTGTTTAACGATACCGCGCACGTCTCCATCTCCGGCGACGTGGCGCAGCCTAGAATAGGCGAGAGTCCGATTGGCATGGCCCTCGCCGACGGTCAATCGCCGCAAAGCCAGATTAAATACTGGCGCCAAGCACTCAGCCAATATTGGACCGGCGCCAAGAATAATCAGGCCTATGAAAAGGCGATGAAGACCCCACCGGCGCGATTAAAGTTCAGAGGCGTGATGCTCACCGGCACGACCGAAAATTTGGCCAAAGTCGCAACTGCCCCGTATGTGAGTGGGACCAGCGTGGGCGTGACAGTACCCCGCGTACCGTTCATCACGCCAACTAAATAAGGCAAATGCGGCCGCAGGTAGAAACTTGCGGCCGCACTTTTCTTCTATCCTATTGAACCCAATTAGACGAGTTCGTCGTGCTGCTGGGCGTTGAAGTCGTCGGCCACCTTCTTGTAGCTGCCTGGCTCCACCTTTTCGAGCACGGTGGCAATGGCATCAGCTGCCCCTTGGTAATCGTACTTGGCGTATAACTTGGCTGAATCGGTCATGGCCTGGGCCACTTCCTCGTGGGAGGTCTTGTAGCGGTTCGCGTATTGCATGAGCTGCTCGCACAGCCCTGCGGCACTGATCAGGTCGCGACTTTGCTGCTTCAACTGGTCAATGTCCGCGGACACCCGAATCAGCGTTTTGGCAATGGCGTCCAAGTCGATTTTGACCTGATCCATGTCGTCTTTCAGCTGCAGGATCTCGTCGCTGACGACCTTGAAGAAGTCGCGATAGGCTTTTGGCAGACCCGGCAGGTCGTGGCGAGACACCTCATAGCGCACATCACGCACGGCCCGCTCGAACGCGTCGACCTGAGCCAGCGCCTTGCGTTCGGTTTCGCGCAGACCGGAAACGCTGGCATTGATGGCCTGCTGCTGCTTTTCGATTTCGGTGAGATCTGTGCGATCATGCGTAAACTGGGCCAAAACGTCTGAGTAAATCGCCTGATTCTGATTGATCTGGTCAATGGCCTTGGCGTATGCCTGATCGATCGTGTCCAGTTGCACCTTCAACTCATTTGCCGTTTTGATCTCATCGTGGTTGAGCTGATAGGACTGATTGAGGTGATCCAGCTCGATATTCAGCGTCCGGTTCTGCTGCATTGCGTGGCTGATGAACTGCCGCAGCTCGTCCTTTTGATCCATAACTGAACTCTTCGCGTTGAGTTCCTTTTCCATCACCGCGTACAGGCTGTCGATTTTGTCGGCAATCGTCGCGTTGTTTGCGGTCAGTTCAGTGACGTCCAGGTCCTTGATCTGAGCCTCCGCCTTCGCGACCAGGTTTTGCACCTCGGCGACCCCAGCGGGCACGTCGTCGGTAAAGAGAAAATGCTGCTCAGTCAACTGCTGATAGCCCGATTGGATTTCCTGCAACTGTGAAGGAAATTCGTTGACGACCGAGTTCACCAGCGGCGGCAACTGCTTGACTTGCAGTTTGAGCGCCGCAACGCTATTTTTGACCTGCTTGATCGCGGCTTTTGCCCGCCGCGGGTCACCCCCAACGTTGACTTCAGTCGCCGTAGTCAACTGTGAGGCGATATCCTGCAAGCTGGCTTCCAGCGCCGGGAGCGCGTCGCCATAGGCAAAACTCTTGGCCAGCACCGTCTTGCGCGCGTCCTGATAGTCGTTGCGCAAAACTTTCAGCTGCTTGGCGTTATCGGCCTCAGCCTCTTTGATCATGCCAAGGTGACTTTCGATCTGCTTCATGTCCTTGGCTGCCGAAGTCTGCAGCGCATCGATGTTGGCCATGCCATCTTTGACCTGGCCAAACTTGAATTGCTTGTTGGCCTGCTCCACATCAAGCAGCGCTGTCTGCAGCTCAGTCAGCTCGCCGTCAACCAGACCCTGATACTTTTGCGACCAGGACTTAAAGTCGGCCAGGCTATCGCCAGTCAGGCTCAGCTGCTGAATACTGCGGATCAGCCCCGGCACCGCACCGGTATCAATGGTCGCGACCTCGGCGTCCAAATCGTGGATCAACCGCGCGTTCCGCACCTGATAGCCCCATACCCCTAAGGCTAAGAGCACAATGATGATCAGTACAATAATAATCCAATTCATTTTCTCTACACCTTCCGCGCCGACTTTCAAGATTGCATTCTCGGCCGCTGCCTCGTACACTGACCTTAATGTTCTGAAAATCGTCTTCGGTTCCTAGTATCTCAAAAACGCCGGCAATATGAAACCCTTTTAATAGGAAAAGCCGCGACGTTTCGGACTTTTGACGCAAAAAGGAGTGTCACCATGACTGCCATTGATCCAATCATCGTTGACCAAGTCGCCGCTTTGCTCGACGGCGAGACCAACGTCATCACCAACTTAAGTAATGCCGCCGCTATTTTGTACAACAGCCTGGATCAGGTCAACTGGGCCGGATTCTATATCTACAGCAAGCAGCGCAATTCATTGGACCTCGGCCCGTTCCAAGGCCAGGTCGCCTGCATGCACATCGCGCCCGGCAGCGGCGTCGTCGGTACCAGCTATGAGAAACAAACTCCCCTGCGCGTGCCAAACGTGCACGAATTTGCCGGCCATATCGCCTGCGACGCCGCCAGCAATTCGGAAACAGTGGTCCCGCTGCAGGTTGAAGGCACCATCGTCGGCATCATGGACATTGACTCACCGATCCTCGACCGCTTTTCGGAAAAGGACGTGAAAGTGCTGACGGACTTCGGCGCGGCGCTTTCGAAACACCTTGACGCGGCGGCCCTTTCCGCGATATACTAGTGCGCGTGTAAAATAATGCAGCAGTGAATGGAATGGTCGGCTCCAGTTTGGCAACCGGTATCGGAGAGCTTAGTAACCGCGGCTGCAAGAGCGAACGGCTTAGCCCGACTGCCCGTGTTCTGAATTCACAATTCATTATTTTACTCCAAATAAAAATCTTGGAGGAAATATCCTATGT
Organism: Lacticaseibacillus sp. 53-4; assembly: GCF_016861805.1. Taxonomy (NCBI): domain Bacteria; kingdom Bacillati; phylum Bacillota; class Bacilli; order Lactobacillales; family Lactobacillaceae; genus Lacticaseibacillus; species Lacticaseibacillus sp. 53-4. The sequence continues at coordinate 15,814 of NZ_BOLT01000007.1, read as the reverse complement.
CTCGTTATACTGGTCCTCGCTGGAAGCAGTCCCGTCGTTTGGGGCTTAGCCTTTCCGGCACTGGTAAAGAACTTGCTCGTCGTCCGTACGCCCCTGGTGACCACGGTGCCAACAACCGCCGTAAGGTTTCCGAATACGGCCAGCAGCTGACTGAAAAGCAGAAGCTGCGTTGGATGTACGGCTTGAACGAACGCCAATTCCAGAACCTGTTTATTCGCGCCGGCAAGCTCAAGGAAGGCACCCATGGTGAGAACTTCATGATCATGCTGGAAAGCCGTCTGGACAACCTGGTCTACCGTCTCGGTTTGGCCACCACTCGTCCGCAGGCGCGTCAGCTCGTTAACCACGGCCACATCACGGTCGATGGCAAGCGCGTTGACATTCCTTCCTACGAAGTAACGCCGGGCCAAGTGATCGGCCTGCGTGAACGCAGCCAGAACCTGGCAATCGTCGGTGAAGCACTCGAAGCAACGATTTCTCGTCCTGCTTACGTCTCCTTCGACGAAAACAAAAAGGAAGGCACCTATGTGCGCCTCCCTACGCGTGACGAACTCGAACCAGACATCGACGAATCCCTTGTCGTTGAATACTACAACCAGAAACTGTAATTCTCGATTACAATTTCCGCGATGCAATATCGAAAAAGCATTTGGCCAGCCGGTCAAATGCTTTTTTGCTTGCGTAAACCATGAAAGTCATCGTCGAGACAACCCATATTGGCAGAAGTCATTCATTTAACCTGCCCGCATTCTTATCCGATTGTTTCATGAACTGCGTCAGCAACTGAAGGTCTTGTGCCGTGATTGTCATTATCGAGACCCGCCTCTTCGTCCAGCGGCACCTTTATGACCGCCATCAGTGACAGTAAATCTCAATCACAGCTAGCCCGTCTGAATCCGCGATGTGCCACTTCGCGTCATTCCCCGTAAAGCAGGCCGCTGACAACTAGTCAAAGTTAAGACTACGCATGGCAAAGACCCTTACCGACAATGCCAGATATGCCGTGACTGTCAAACGCAACGAACGCACCGTCACCATGCAAGCGCAAATCGCCACAAGCCATGTCAGCTTTAACGACAAAATTGATTGGCACATTTTAGCCACGATCGTTCGTGCCACCATTCTACTGTCTGGGATCAGGAATACGCGTGAGGCAACTTGCCCAGGTCCTAATATTGACGATTACGAATAGTTCGTAATAGCGCTACAATGATCGCGTAAGTATTTGTGAAAATTTTATTTTATAGAAAGAAGATGCTGAGGTGAAATTACTCGCAATCGTCGGCAACAACGCGACCAAGTCATACAATCGCACGTTGCTGAAGTATATGAAAGCTCATTTTGCCGACAAGGCGACGATCGACCTGCAGGAGGTTCGCGACCTGCCAATGTTCAATGAGGATGAGCTAGATCATTTTCCTCCGGCCATTGAAACCCTGATTCGTAAAGTGGAGGCTGCCGACGGAGTCATTATTGCCACCCCTGAATACGATCATTCCATGACCGCAAGTCTCAAAAGCGTGATTGAATGGCTGTCTGCAAGTTATCATTCACTGGCCGGCAAGCCCATCATGATCGTTGGTGCCTCCCTGGGCGCTCAAGGCACGGTCCGGGCCCAAATGGACCTGCGGCATGTCCTTGACGCGCCTGGGGTCGATGCTTGCGTGCTGCCTGGCAACGAGTTCATGTTGCCCCATGCCGCAACGGCATTCGATGCGAATGGCGCGTTGAAGGACCAGAAAACCGTCAAGTTTCTTGACGAATGTTTCAGTCAATTCATTAAATTTATCCACTTATACAGTGACGAGACAAAGGAGAACCATCAAATGAGTGTCGCAAGAACCTGGGATCAGAGTTTTGATGTTGTGGTTTTGGGCTTCGGTGGTGCCGGGGCAACCGCCGCGCGGTTCGCTGCAGACGCTGGTGCTAAGGTGCTGCTGGTTGATTCCGCACCGGAAGGCCATGAAGGCGGCAATACCCGGTACGCCGGCCAAGTCGTCGGCGCGGGCACCGATTTTGACCAGCTGAAAACCTACTACAAGGCGATGACCTCGCCGATGAACCTCGACGAGGACATGATCGATACCTACGTTGACGGCATGGTCAAGATGCCCGACTACTTCCGCAAGTATCTGGGTGTGGAGCCCCTGAGTATCGCTAAGGACTGGGATCACAGCAAGGTCGACTTGCACGGGATTCTGCATGAATTTCCTGACTTTCCCGGCGTGAACGCGTATGACCTGCTGGTCGTACATGAGCGTCAATTCGACTCCGCACTATGGAAAAAACTGCGCAAAGAAGTTCTCGACCGCAGCGACAAAATTACGGTCTGGTACAGCTCACCAGCCAAGCACCTTGTGCAGGACCCGGAAACCGGAGCCGTACTTGGTGCACAGATCGAGCATGATCACGTTCTGCTAGACATCAAGGCGCGCGGCGGCGTCATTTTAGCCACCGGCGGGTTTGAAAACAATCCGGCAATGATTCAGGATTACCTGAAGGCTTCCCGCCTGGCTCCAATCGGGTCGCTTTACAACAAAGGCGACGGCATCAAGCTGGGCGAAGAAGTCGGTGCCGACATGTGGCACATGGCAAACTATGAATCACTGGGCATGCTGCATGGGCTGACTTTTGCTGGTCCTGCTGGTACCCGCGGCCGCTTGATCCTGAGCTGGCCAAAAGCCGCTGACGGCAGTACCTTCACGGTCGGCGACGACGGCTCGCGGTACTTCAACGAGGCCGAAGCTAACAAGCACGGCCACATTTACTATCACGGCACCTGGCAGGTTCCAATCGCTAATGACCACCCACACCTGATTTTTGATCAGACGCAGTGGGACGCGATTCATGCCAATAAGTTACCAGTCGATAATTTCGACGACATCACCGTCAAGGCGGCCAGCCTAGAAGACTTGGCCAAATTGATCAACGCCAAGCCCGACGTCTTGGTCAAGGCTCGGGAAGACTTCGACCACTTCGCCGAAACCGGTCGCGACTATGCCTTCGACCGGCCGGCAAGCACGATGCGCGCGTTTGACGACGGGCCATACTACGCCGTGCCGTTGCGCCAGACCGTGCTCAACACGCAAGGCGGCCCGCGGCGCAACAGCCGGGCTGAAGTGCTGAACACCGATGGCGAGGCCATCAAGAATCTGTACTCTGCTGGTGAACTTGGCGGCATCAACGCCAACCAGTATCAAGGTGGCAACAACCTGGCCGAATGCCTGATTTGGGGCAAAATCGCCGGTGAAAATGCCGCTCATGGCCTGAACCCGACGGCCGCGGAGACGACGACAACCGACGCCTCGACCGGCGCTTCGGAACATGAGGAGACGACCGAGCAGTCAGACGCGTCCACCGGCGCCTCGGCCCACGAGGCCAGCACACCGGAAACGTCTGACTACCCGGTTGGGCCTAACCAATACATCGGGAAAAGCGACGCCGGCATGGGCAACGAGATCGTCGTTCGGGTAACCTACGATTCAGGTAAATTGGAAAACGTCGAAGTGCTCAAGCAAAGCGAAAGCGCCGACGTTGGCTTGAAGGCCATCAAGGAACTGCCTCACGAGATGGTCGCAGCCAACTCCCCAGAAGTCGATGCGGTGACCGGTGCGTCAGTCACCAGCCACGCGCTGCAAGACGCCGTGGCAGATGCCATCAGTAAGGCGACTGCCTAACTGCAAACAAAAGAAGAACGCCAACGCGTTCTTCTTTTGTTGTCCAGACTTTTGCCATAACACCCACGTAGGAGTGAATAACGTTTCTATCACATGAACTAACACAAAAATTGGTCGATGCCATCGAACATTCAGCCAGTCAACTGTATATAAGTAGTCAAGGTTGAGCTGGCTGGCCCTTCCCGCCAAGAAGCAGTCACCGTACTTCTTGGATTCAGGCGCCGCTGAAACCCAAATTGTCCTAGATGTACGATTGCCACTCGAATCAGATCGAGTGGCTTTTTTGTGCCCACCAAAATGACCAGAACCTGCCAAAAATACGGTCGGGTCCTGGTCATTTGGTCGCGAACATAAAAGTTTTGCCGCTGCGTAACCGGCTCACTCAGCCTTCAGGTCCAGCTGATAGAACCGACTCGCCCGGTCCGGAAATGCGTAGTCGCCGCCTAAATCCTCACGCCAACAGCGCGTAAAGCCTTGGCGCTCATAGAACCGGTGAGAGCGGTGCTCGGCCTCTGGCGTGTCTAACACCAGGCGCGTAAAGCCTTTTGCTACGGCCTCCTGAATCAGCACTTGATACAACTGCCAGCCCAGACTAGTCGGCCGACCGCGAAACTGGGGATAGACAAAGAACTTTTTGAGCACTGCAGTAGTTGACGTCAGCTTTAGCAGGCCAATACACCCGGTCACATGCCCCGCGTCATCTTTTGCAACCCAGAACCCGCCGCCAGACGCCAGATAATATTCCGGAATCGCGAACACGTCCGGCTGCTCAGCCATAGTGATTCCAAGCCGGGCCTCTGTGTCCTGGCAAAACAAAATGAGATCGACCAGTTCGGCAATTGTGTGCGGATCAGATTCAAATGCGGCAATCTGCATGATGCACCTCCAGACAATGGGAATGCCTGTTAGTTTAATCTTTATCGACCTCATCGTAAAGGCTTCATCTTTCAGCAAAAAGCCGGGATCAGTGCAATCTGCATCAAATCCCGGCAAGTGCGCCTAAGCGCGTCGCTTATCCAATTCTTAGCTTTGACGCCAAGCAAGCTTAGCGTCGACGGGCTTTGACGGACTGGCGAAGAGCCTTCATCTGCTTTTTACTGCCAAACATGCGGTCAATTTTTGCATTCTCCCGGGCCTTACCACGCATCTCAACGTTTTGGGCCTGTTCCTGCTTCAGCCGCTGGTAGCTGGCCAATCGGTCAGCACTAAGCGCTCCTCGGGCCACTGCGGCCTGTACTGCACACCCCGGCTCATGCTGGTGGGTGCAGTCGCTGAACCGGCAGTGCTGCGCCAGCGCCTGAATGTCTTCAAAGGTCGCGTCGACATCCGCTGCCAGCAGTCCGAGCTCGCGCATTCCCGGGGTGTCGATCACGATGCTGCCACTGGGTAACACCAGCAGCTGCCGCGCGGTAGTGGTATGGCGCCCGTGGCTATCGCTTGCGCGCACCGTTTGCGTCGCCAGGCTGGCCGTCCCCATCAAATGATTGATCAGCGTTGACTTGCCAACGCCAGACGAGCCGAGAAAAGCATACGTCAGCTGCGGCTGCATAAAGTTCTGCAGCTCACTGAGCCTTGACGGCTTGGTGGCATCGCACACTAGCACCTGCGCGGCGCCGCTGATTTCTGCCACTGAAGCCAGTTGCGCTGCTAAGTCAGTCGCCTGGTCCGCTTTGGTCAGCACGATCGCCGCCTGCGCGCCCGACGCTGTGGCCACTGCTAGATAGCGTTCAAGCCGACGCAGGTTAAAGTTCGCGTCTAGCGCCATGCACAGCAGCAGCCAGTCCACGTTAGCCGCGACCAGCTGCGGTTCGCTGCGCCGGCCGGCAGCCTTGCGCAGAAACACGGACGTCCGGTCATTCAGGCGCTCAATCGTGGCCATGTCGGCCTGATTTTCAGGCATCCTGACTTGGACCCAATCGCCAACCGTCGGAAAATCCTCGGCGTCCAGTGCGAGGTTGGCCATGCGACCGGCAACCTGCGCACGATACGGCCCAGCCTCAGTCATGATCATATACTGCTGATGACTGGTTTCAATCACGCGGGCAATCGAAAAGCCGCTCGCTAGTGCCTGCGCAGTATAATCGCCATAATTCTTAAAATTCAAAATTTCTGTCCTCCGTAATCCATGGAAGACTAAGCTTTGTAGTCCTCCGGTGTCTGGTCGACGCCCGCTACAATGCTCAACATAAGCACACATCCCTTCTGATAACGACCATTCAATGGCCTGGCGCTATTGTACCAGAACTGCAGCTGCCAAGCGAAAAGAAAAAACATCGCAGTTTCTTGAAACTTTCTAGAAACTGCGAAGCGGCAAACAAGGTTTAAGGCACGCAAAGGACACCATTTCTCTCAAAATGGTGTCCCCTGCCACCAGGTTTAACCCTGGTGGCTTTTATCGCAGGGTTGCCCCCGCCTGCTATCCTCGCTGCGTCGCCGCTTTGAGTCGCTTTATTAAGTTAAAAAAGTGATAGCAGCATCCTGTCATGCGTCCTGGAAGGACCCTGCGCTTCTAACGCAGTCTTCATAGCCTAACAGATCTGAAGGCTCAGCATGCCTGGTCAACCCTAAAGTGCAGGTCGGATCGCCAGGGAGTTTCCGGGTAACTCTGACAAGGTTGTTCCTACCTCGCCCTCCCATCATCCGAAATCATAATAGCACGTTATGTAACCGCTGTCAATAAAAATGCGCAAAATATTTTTGACCAAAATCAAAGCGCGATCACTCGCGCTTTGGCGTGTTGCTATTTCCAACCGAGGGCTGGCGCAATATCGGTCATGATGGTCTTCAACAGGTGGACATTGTAATCAACACCGAGCGTCGACGGCACGGTGATCAGGATGGTATCTGCCTCTTGAATCGCTTCGTCTTCACCCAATTCTTTGATCAACTGGTCGGGCTCGCCGACAAACATTTTGCCGAAAATCGTCGGGTTCTGGTGGTAAGCCAAGTAACCGACCTCATCTTGGGTCTGCGTGCCTTCTGCGAACAGTTGACGATCCAGGTCACTCACAATTGGCATGATCGAGCGGGTAACCAGCGTCCGCGGCTCAAAATCATGTCCTGCTTTCTTCCAGGCGTCCTTGAAAGCGCGCAGCTGCTTGGCCTGCTGAACATGGAACGGCTCGTTAGACTCGTAGTTCACTAGCGTCGAGGACATCAAGTTCATGCCATGCTCAGCCGCCCAGATCGCGGTGGCCTGGCTGCCGGCGCCCCACCAGATGCGGTGCTGCAATGTTGGCGAAAATGGTTCGAGCCGCCGTAACCCAGGCTCCTGCGGGAACATTGGCTGGGCGTTTGGCTCGGCGAAGCGCTCACCCTTTAAAAGGTCGAGAAACTTAAGTGCCCGGGCCCGCGCGATGTCCTTGATCTCCTCTTCAGTGTAGTCGTACCCGAAGTACTGCCAGCCATCTTTGACCTGCTCCGGTGAACCACGGCCAACGCCAAGCTGGACCCGATTTTGCGCCAGCACATCCGTTGACATGACGTTTTCGGCCATCATGAAGGGATTTTCGTAACGCATGTCCACCAGGCCAGTCCCGATTTCGATTTTTGAAGTCTTCGCGGCGATGGCGGCCATCAGCGGATACGGCGTACCGATCTGATCGGCGAAATGGTGCACCCGAAACCAGGCGCCATCGATCCCCAGCTTTTCAGCTTCGACCGCCAATTGAACGGACTCCTCATAGCTCTGCTGAGCGGTTTTGACCACTGAATTGTTCTTTTGCCAGAAGCCGAAACTCAAGAATCCAATATTCTTCATCTTAATTGCCTCCTTTGCTTTCTTTCGAACAAATGCAATATAGTCTCTTTACTTACTAATTACAAGTGTTTTTTAATTTATTTTTGTGTCAAAAAGGCAGACCATTTTACCAGTCTGCCTCTGTTCAAACTCTCGGCGCCACCATACTCAGCGCAATACGTTCACGCTGCAAGTCCACCTTTTCGATCCACACATCAACGATATCGCCAACCGCAACCACGGTATTGGGGTCGCGCACAAACTTTGGCCCCATGCGGGACAAGTGGACCAGGCCGTCGTGCTTCACGCCGATGTCGACAAACGCGCCAAAATCGACCACATTGCGCACCGTGCCCTGCAGCTTCATCCCAGGCTGCAAATCTTCCAGCGTTAGCACATCACTGCGCAAAAGCGGCGCCGGCATGCTGTCGCGCAAATCGCGGCCGGGGCTTTGAAGACTGGCAACGATATCTTTGACAGTGGCAGCACCAGCGGCTTTGGAAACAAAAGCCGTCAGGTCAAGCGCCTTGAGTTTCTCACCCGCTGCAGGCGTCCCCAGCTCACCAGGCTTCACGCTAGCAGCAGCGAGCATTTTCTTGGCGACCGGATAACTTTCCGGATGAATGTCGGTGTTGTCGAGCGGCTGCTTGCCGCCGATGATGCGCAGAAATCCCACGGCCTGCTCATATGCTTTCGGGCCGAGCCGCGGCACCTTTTTCAGCTCAGTGCGGCTGAGGTAGCGGCCATGTTCGTCGCGATAGGTCACGATGTTTTGCGCAATGGTCTTGGACAGTCCAGAGATGCGGGCAAGCAGCTGATAACTGGCGGTGTTGAGGTTGACGCCGACCTGGTTAACGGCCCGCTCCACCACCGCGTCGACCTCGCTGGCCATTGCCTTGGCCGGCAGGTCGTGCTGGTACTGACCCACCCCAATCGCCTCCGGATCGATCTTGACCAGCTCGGCCAAGGGATCCTGCAGACGGCGCGCGATACTGATGGCACTGCGCTGCTCAACATGCAGGTCGGGAAACTCATCGCGCGCCTCTTGACTGGCCGAATAGACAGACGCCCCCGCCTCGTTGACGATGACGTAAAAAATCTCGCGGGGCAGCTGCTTGATCACCTGCGCAACAAATTGCTCGGACTCGCGACTGGCGGTGCCATTGCCAATGGCAATCATGGTCACCTGATATTTTTCCAGCAGCGTCTTGAAGTCGCGGGCCGCTGCCTGACGCTTGGCGGCAGGCGCCGGCTTGTGCGGATAGATCACCGCCGTGGCCAGCAGCTTGCCGTTCTCGTCGACCACGGCAAGCTTGCAACCGGTGCGATACGCCGGGTCAAAGCCCAGGACGACCTTGCCTTTAATTGGCGCCTGCATCAGCAAGTTGTAAAGGTTCTGACCGAAGACCTTGACCGACTTTGCCGCGGCGGTGTCGGTCAGCTCGGCGCGCACCTCGCGCTCGATGGCTGGACCGATGAACCGCTTATACGCATCTTCATAAGCTTCTTCAACAAACGCTGTTGCAAAACTATCCGGTTGCGACCCGATCCAGCGGTTGTGCATGAACCGCATCACCGCGCCTTGGTCGACCTTGATTTTCACGGTCAGGACCTTTTCCTTTTCCCCGCGGTTGAGCGCCAACGTCCGGGTCGCTGTCATGCGCGAAACTTTCTCGGTGAAATCATAGTAATGCTGGTAGACACCTTTTTCGTCGATGGCCTTACCCTTGGTCTTGACCGTTGCGGTCATTTCGCCCGTGCGCTTGGTGTAATCGCGCACCCAATTGCGGACTGAGGCCTTTTCGCTGAACCGCTCGGCCAAGATTTCGTGGGCCCCGGCCAGTACGTCGGTTTCAGTTTTCAGCTCCTTGGCCGGATTGAGGTAACGGCGAGCCCGCGAATCCAAGGACCCTGTCGGAAAAGTTAAAATCCAGCGGGCCAGCGGCTCAAGCCCGCGCTTTTTGGCGATGGTCGCTTTCGTTTCGCGCTTTTGCTTGTATGGCAAGTAAAGGTCCTCAACGTCTTGGAGCTTCTTGGCCTCCTGAATTTTTTTGGTCAGTTGCGGGGTCAGCCTGCCCGCTTCTTCGATACTTTTGAGCACGGTGGTTTTGCGATCCTGCAAGGCGACCGCCCGCTTGTAAGCTTCCTCAACCGCCTGAATCTGGACCTCGTCCAAGCTGCCAGTCATTTCCTTGCGGTAGCGCGCAATGAACGGCACCGTGTTGCCATCCGCCATTAAGTTTAAGACGGCGCTGACCTGGTGTGCCGAGATACCGGACACGCCTTGCTGGACAATCTGAACGGTTTGCTTATCTATCAATAGTTTTACCTCACGATTTTTGTGAAAGATGTCCTGGTGTCGAAATAACACTAGCTGTCCATTCATCATACAAGCCGGCCCGCCCATCCGCAATGCAAGTGATTCGCAACGCGGATCAGCTAGGCATGTCTATCCTCAACCTGTTATATTTAGGGTAGTAGATTGATTGCCAAAGGAGAACGCGCAAATGACGAACAGTAAAAGCAGCACCGGTGGTCTGAAGAAGCTGGCAGGGAAAACCTTCAACGTCGCAGACAAACTTATTTCTGGCGTTGGCAGCGTCGCCGACGCCATCGCCAAAGTGGCACCGAGCGTGGTTGATGAAGGCGCCAAGGTGGTCGACGCCCACATGGAAAAACACAAGGATGATTTCAAAATGCCGGCGCTGGTCGACCTGCCGCTAGAGGAGGCCAAACGTGTCCTGGACTTTTACCACCTGCAGTACGCCCTGATCATGGCGACCCCAGCCCCAAAACTGGCAACTCGCCAGCCAAATGTGATTCTCGAAACGACCCCCAAGGCGAATACGAAAGTCGCCCCCAATGCCTTTGTTCGTGCCTATTACGCGACGGAAGAAACGATTGAAACCAGTCGCCAGATGATCGCCACCCGTCAGGCTGCCAAGGCTGAAGCCAAGGCGAACAAGCAGGCTGCACGGCAAGCGCAACTGCACACCGTAACCCGCGCAGCGGCGGCGATTCCAGCTGCGATGGCAGGCAAGCTGCCGCGCCGCAAATCAAAAAAGCGCCCGACCCCACCATCAGCCAATTCACAAACTGGCCAGGATGATGAGCCGGGCAATCCCCAATAACTTTTCGGGCTCGTGCTTTACGGCACGGGTCTTTTTTTTATCCGGTCGGAAATTAACGGTGCATCTCACGACTCAGGAAGACCAGACGCTTTGGCGTTGAATAAGCTGAGGCATAGCTGTAGCGAGGATCATCAAATTGCGTGAGTGCCGCGGGTGTGTCGACCTGGTGCTCGGCCGCATAGCGGACCATTGCGCCGCGCGCCTGCTTGGCGTACGTGGCGCGCGTTTTGATCTTACCGTCCTTGAGCGTGCCAAAAACCACCGTCACCAGTCGATCGGTCGACTTGAGGTACGGCGTGATCGCCTTCGCATACTCATTCGACGCCAAGTTCACCACCGGCGCTCGCCAGTCCAGCGCCTGGTAAAGCCGGTCGCCCCAGAATTCGTAGAGATTGGTGGCCCGACCAACCGCAAATCCGCTGCCTAGCTCCAACCGGTACGGCACAATGGCGTCGAACGGGTGCAGAACACCGTAAAAGCCTGACAAAATCCGCAGATGTTCACTCAGGTACCTGAGTCCGGCCTCCGTCAACAAGCCCGGGGCCATACTTTGATACTGAATGCCAACGTAACTCATGACCGCCGGCGTGACTGCCCGTCGCAGATCCATGTGCTTTAGCCATGTGTAATTAGGCTTGGCCAGCTGGTCGCTACACCGCCACAGCGCCTTGGCCTGGTCATAGCTCAAGCGCTGCAACGCCGCCAACAGCGCCTGGGCCTGGTCGAGGTACCGCGGCCACGCAGTCGTCTTGAAACTTTCTTGGTCTACTTGCATCTTCTTTGCCGGCGCAATGATCAGCTGCATTGAGGGTCCCTCTTTTCCGGCAGACTGCCGCCTGTCATCATTTCTGTTTGCATTATACCCAACGCGTGACTAGTTTTCACATTTGCGCCGCACGGAGAATGCACCATAAACTGGGCAGGAAGGTAAAAGGGCGTGTCGCAACGGGCAGGCTCACTACATCACCTTCACACTGGTAGGCAAGCGAAATCATGCGACCTGTGTCGACAGTGATCATCGCCTCAAACACAATTACTGTCCGTTTTTCACCAATAATGCCCGCAATTCTTTGATATTTTTGATGTCTTGGGGGGTGTGAATATACATTCCAACCCAAAAAGATTTGTCATCATTGCTTGTAATGCCATCCCGTGACATTCGAATTGAGGTCGCAGTAATATTATCGATGTAGCCATCTGAATCGGCGCCATCTGAGATTCGGATCACCCCGTTTTGGTACTCAAGCACACCATTGGTGGCAAACTGGCCCTCTTCCGCAATCGATGGTGCGGATACGGGGTGGTCAGGTAATCCCCAGCTGCCATAATACTCAAGCACCGCCCAGTCCTCTGGTGTCAGCTGCGCCGCCAACGCGGCTGGTGTTGCTGCCGCGGCTGCAGAAGAACTGGCTGCCGCGGCTGAAGAACTGGCTGCGGCTGATGATGAAGCGGCCGCCGACGAGGAAGCCGCTTCGGACGACGACTTCGACGCTGCTAACTTGGCCTTTTCTGCCGCCTTCTTCTTGGCAGCTTTTTTCTTGGCCGCTTTTTCGGCCGCGGCTTTCTTGGCCGACGCTTTCTTTGCCGATCGGCTAGAGGCGGTCTGACTCGACTTGGCCGCTGAATTCTGACCGCAACCTGTCGCCCCGATTGCCAGCACCGTTGCCAATATTAGCACCCAACTAAACGAACGCTTTTTCATCGATTTTCTCCTCCACCATCAGTCATCACTAGTACCTCAATTTCACACATAAAAAGGTCAACCAGAAAACTTTTTGTCACACCGCTCCGCATTTATTACTAATATGCAAATTGGAATAATCAAAACTCTCATTCTCTGGTTGGCCAACCAATGTTAAATTTCTTTTGTATACAAGCATTATCTTATTCTTACCTGAAAAAGATTGCAACGGGCTGACGTAAAACGCTACCTGATAGTACAAAATCATATTTATTGCGATAATCGGCTCCCGGGGGACAACTAAACAGGTATGATGGAGTTAATAGAAATTAGGAGGCGTTAACATGTTTGACCTACAAAACTACCTGAAGCGGCCGGATGCCTTGTCCATGGACCAAGCCTATGAGATTTACAGTCAGCTTCCTTTTGACCAGGCAAAAACCGACAATGACTTTCATGAGCTCTGGCAAGATGTGATTGACGCGGCGCTAGCTTATGTCCCGATCCGCGTGAACTGGAACGAGCAGACCCACGAGCAGCGTGCCGCAATCGACACCAAACGCACCAGCAATCACAACAGCTTTATCGCGACTCTGAGCGCCTTGAATCGCTTCACGATAAACCACTACGACAGCGCGAACTGGCTGGCTGAACTCGGCGATCCGGCAACTAATCGCAAGCGCATCGGCGACTTTGCCGGCTACGTCGTACTTTTTGGCGTCCTTCAGGGAAGATAAGCCTTGGGGCCGAGGCCACCTTGCCACCAGCTTGCTATCATGAAGATAACGATTGAGCAGGAGTTGATTTGATGAAAATGCACGCAGCCAAAATTGTCCTCCTGGCCTTGATCCCCTTCACCTTCTTGAGCGCCTGTGGGGTCGGCCGGTCAAGTGGCCAGAACAACGCCGAAACAAGCCAACAAGCACCACGCACCGCCGCCAGTCATCTCGCCGACGTTGAGGCGCGCGGTTTGCCCGTTGTCAATAAGCAGACTTTGACCGGCTCAGCACTGACGGAACTGAAAACCCAATACGGCAGCGACATCACCAGCGCGGCCGCGTTCCAAAACGACCACGGCACCAAAATGTACATCGTTGTAACCAAGACAACAGCCGGCGCCAATGCCGTTCGGGACCAGTTTGCCAAGGCAAACTGGTCGGTCAAGGCCGATCCGAGCCGCCGATTAGTGTTTGCCGCAGAGCGCATTCTGGCCAGCGGCTGGTTTGAAAAATACCAGAAACCCATTTTTCGAGGCTAAGGCACCAGCGCAAATCAGCCCGCAGGCACACAATTTTGTGCGCTTGCGGGCTGATTTTGGCCATGTAATCGAGTTACTTGGCAGGTGACACAACTGATTCTGGGTGATACGCATCCAGAATTTTTTTAATCTCGGCCGCCGCAACCTTCGGGGCGCGGTCAAAGGTCAGCAGCCCGTTCATCTCCTGCTCCACATCGGTGAGCTGGGTGTAACAAAAGCCCCACAGCACTGGTGATGCGTAAATCGCGCTGACGATGCGCTCGAGCGCCTTCAAGTAAGCTTGCGGTGAACTTACGACGGTGTAACCCCAGCCGCCAGCATCCCCTGGCTCGAAGCTGACGCCACCGCATTCGGTCAGCAGCATCGGTTGCCCCTGCCAGCTGAACCCGTCGGCGAAAATCCGCTTATCACTTGGCATGGCGGCAAGCAGATTGTCTGGCGTCGCCAACCGTTGTCTGAACGCATCCTGCGCTTCGGGTTCGTCATCTTCACCGTGGCCGTAGTCGTGAATGGTGCAAAGATCCGTCTCGACCTGACTCCAGCCGTCATTGCCGCTGACCAGGCGGGTCTGGTCCAGACTGTGAATCTCATGATACAGCGCCTGGGCGAAGTGCTGCTGCTGGCGATCGAACTGAATATTTGGCACGCCCCAGCTCTCGTTCAGAGGGGTCCACACGGCGATGCTGGGGTGATTGTAATCGCGCGCGATAATCTCATCCCATTCGTGCATTGAGCGCCGCACCGCGTCATGGTTGAAGACTGGTGCCGAGGCACACTCGCCCCACACCAGATAGCCCAAGTGGTCAGCCCAGTATAAAAAGCGCGGATCCTCGACTTTTTGGTGTTTACGACAGCCGTTAAACCCCATGGCCTTCGCCAGCATAATATCTTTTTTGAACGCCTCATCAGTCGGCGCGGTCAACCCTCCGTCTGGCCAGTAACCCTGATCCAGCACCAGCTTTTGGTAATACGGGCGGTTGTTGAGATACACCATGCCATGAGCTGTGCTCAGCTTGCGCAAGCCAAAATAACTCGCCACGCTATCCTTCCCCACTGTGAGCGCAACCTCAAACAGGTTCGGGTGCTCCGGCGTCCAGCTCCACCCGGCCCAGTGGAAATTCGAGCGAAAAATGTGATTTTGAAGCAGGTCAACGCCCCACTGCATGTGCCGCGCGGTCGCAGTCACGCGGCCTTCTGCCACCAACTCGCCCTTAAACGTGATCCGGTACTCAATCGCCGCCTGCTCAGGCAGCTGATTTAAAGCCGCATCGATTGTCACTGCCCCTTGGTCATACTGCGGTGTGAAGCGCACGCCCGTCAGATACGTCGCCGGCACGACCTCCAGCCACACAGTCTGCCAGATGCCCGTCGTATTAGTGTACCAGATCGAACGCGGCCGCTCCTCCCACGTCTGTTTGCCCCGCGGGATCGTCTCGTCCGCATGCGGGTCGTCGGCAAGCACGGCCAGCAAATTCTGGCCGCCAGTCAGGTAAGCCGTCACATCAACTTGAAACGGCGTCTCCCCGCCTTCGTGCTGAATGACCATCTGACCGTTGACAAAAACTGATGCCGCATAGTCCACCGCACCAAAATGCAAGAGCACGCGTTCGTCTTCGCCATGGTCGACTGTAAAGTGGCGCCGATACCAGACATGATCATGCGGGGTGCGATCACCAATGCCGCTCAGCTTGGCTTGGTAAGCAAACGGCACATTGATGGTTTGGTTCATGTCACCCTCACCGCGCTGCCAGCCCAGACTCAGGCCCTGGCGCGCGTCATCAAACGCAAACGCCCATTTGCCGTTCAAGTTTTGCCATTGCTTGCGGACCAGGTCTGGCCGCGGATAGTCTTCTCTGCTCATTTTCAGTCTCCTCTAATTCTTATTAACTGTGCTTCTCATTATATGCTACTGCTACCTAGGAGCACCGGCCTTGGTCTACACATTTTTAATCCAAGGCAAAGCGAGGGCTCGATCAAGCATCCCGTCTGGCAACTCGTCCAGGCACTTGATGCCAAACGGCTGTGCCTTGTCAGCAAGCCTTAACATCTCGGGAACATTACCCTGGCCTTGACCAGGAACCACTGTTTCTATTTTATGGTTCCGATCACTATGCCAGCGGTAATCCTTCAGATGAACCGCCACGATTCGGTCTGCAAACTGAGAAAAAGCAGCATCTAAAATAGCAGATTCAGAGTCAGCCGCGGTTTGTAACAAATTGACGGGGTCGATGATCAATTTTAAGTTCCTCAGTTTTCAAGTCAAGTGCAACGGTGATAACGAATCCTTGATAGTGGTCTAGGTTGTTAAGCCATGCGTCGGTAGTAATC